>JAYTUF010000732.1:0-4301 GCA_043744755.1 Anatilimnocola sp. | reverse complement strand
TTTTTTTCCAACCTCGTAGTGAGTTTGGTTCGCTTGGGGCTTCCCTTTGACCTTATCTCGCCTCAGCTTCTCTTCGGTTTGGGTCGCGCGAAACAAATTGGCGGCGAGCTCGGTGCTCCCCATGTGATCGAGAATCTGCTGACTCTTTTTCAGTCCCTTGTGCTGGTGAATGTCCTGGGCGGTCATTCCGCCATAGAGACCTTGATAGCCGTGGTTCTGAAATATGGCATAGTCGCGAGGCTCGATGACCCCGCAGTCTTTCGCTGCGTCCGCCAATTTCGAATTATGCTGTTTGATCTCCGTCCGCAGCAACAACCGGCGGCCCTCTTCAACTTGCTCGTCACTGATTTCCTGGCGACGAGTCTGGATGGCAAAATAGGTCTGCCCTAGCGCGACAATTTCTTTGCCGGGGTCTGCGTTCTGGATGACCAGATAACAGGCATAGCGAGACAACAGCGTCGACTTGATTGGGCGCTGCCCGCCTTTGCCAATTTCGATCATTTCGGTGATTTCAACGAAATGATCGTCAAGTCGCTGGCCGCTGTTGAAACAGGCCATCTTGGCCTTGTCGATTACCTGCTCAAAATTGCGGTAATCGGAATAACCAAGCACCCGCGCAAAGTCCCGGCTCGACCAAAATTCGTTGCCTGATGCATTCGTGCGTTTGATCCGCTCAAAAGGCGAATCCTCACTTGGAAGAGACATCTGCTGGTTTTTCGATGCCATTACTTTTGCCTCGGCTTATCTGACCGCCGCTAATTATGCTCCGCCGCCTCTTCCCCAGGCCTCTTCCTTAAATGCGATTGCAGGTAGAGCGCCCGCTCCACGTTGCGGTCTTGCGTTTCTAACTCCAGGCCGCGGAGCTTTTGCAGGTGGGCGGGTTGGGTGTGGATAAACAGCTTGTTGATGGTCGGAATTTCGAGGTCTTGAATCAAGCCGAGGTTAACGCCCATCCGCACGCTGCTGAGCAAGTGCAGGGTCTCTTCGCTGCTGATTTGTTGGGCGGTGCAGAGAATCCCATAGGCCCGGCTGACGCGGTCGTGCAGGTCTTTGCGGCTTTCTTTCACCAGGAAGGCGCGGGCCTGGCGTTCGTAATCAATAATCACGGGGATCACTTCGCCGACCTGCTTAACCAGGTCTTCTTCGCTTTTGCCGAGCGTCACCTGGTTGCTGATCTGATAGAAGTCCCCCATCGCCTGCGACCCTTCGCCGTACAAGCCGCGGACGGCGAGCCCCATTTTTTGCAGGCTGCGGAAGACCTTTTCGATCTGCTGGGTAATGACCAGGGCCGGCAAGTGGAGCATCACGCTCACCCGCAGGCCGGTGCCGACGTTGGTGGGACACGCAGTGAGATAGCCCAGTCGTTCGTGAAACGCAAAGGCCACCCGCTGATCCAACCAGGTGTCCATCTGACTCGCTTGCTGCCAGGCCGATTCCAAATCGAAGCCGCTGTGCATCACCTGCATCCGCAAGTGATCTTCCTCATTGACCATCAAGCTGTACGTCTCATTGGCGTCGATGAACACGCACCGCGCGCCGCTCGCATCGGCCAACTCCCGGCTGATCAACTGCCGCTCGACGAGAAACTGCCGGTCAATGACGGGCAGGCCCGCGACATCGACCGAGATCAGCTCTTTCCAATCGTTAACGCTTTGAATCGCCTCGCGAAACGTCCGTTCAATTCCCTGCCGGTCCTGTTCGGTGCAGCGGCGGATGAAGGGAAACTCGGCCAGGTTGCGAGCCAGACGAATCCGGCTGCTGATGACAATATCCGATTGCGGCCCGGAGCCCCGTAACCACTCTCCGCAGCGCTCCGCGAACTCGTCGAATTTCACGTTGTCGCCTAAGGAGAAAAAGGAAGGAACATCACCGTAGCTGAATTCGCCAGAATTCAGAGACTCGCATCTTAGCTGGCTACGTCATTATAGCCCAATCTGAATTCTGGCGAATTCAGCTACGAAAATTACCTCCCGACTCACTTCTCCAAATCACGAATCTGATTCCGCAACTTGGCAGCCGCTTCGTAATGTTCTTTCTCGACGGCTTCGTTCATTTCCCGCCGCAGCCGAATCAGTTCCGTCTTGGCATCGGTCCCTTGCGCGGCATGCGTTGGGCGTTTGCCGCTGTGCCGCGTTTCGCCGTGGATGTTCAGCAGCAGCGGAGTGAGTTCTTTCTCGAAGAAGACATAGTCGTGCGAACAACCGAGCCGCCCCTGGCTGCGGAATTCAAAAAATGTAATCCCACAGACTGGACACGCCCGCTGATCGAGCTTGGCGAGTTCATCGGCCGCCTGACCGATCTTCAATTGCTTCGCTAGCACCGCCGCGAGCGTTGGTGGCGGCGGCGCCCCGACATCGTTCTGCACGAGATACTGTTTTGCACAGGTCTCGCACAGGTGATGCTCCTGCGGCTCCGTGCCGGTCAGCTCCGTGATATGAAACGTCGCGGGCTTTTCGCACTGTTGACATTTCATAGTGAGGTTCCTTGATGATGGCCGTGAGCGTTATGACTGCATTCTATCAGCGGGTCTTGGGGACGGGAGGCGGGGGACGAGAGGCGCACCCCGCGTCTCTTATTTCTCCGCCTGCTTCAGCCGCACGTTCTTAAACTCCACCGTCATCGGCGGCCCAGCGTGGATTTGCAATGCGAGCAAGCCGCTGCGGGCGGAGTTCTTCGGGTCGTTATCGACAATGTCCACCGTCTGCCAGCCGTTCAGATAATGCTGAATGTGGTTCCCCTTGGCGATGATCACATAATCGTTCCAGTCCGACTTCTTGTAAGTCTTGCCAATCTCTTCTTTATCCCCCAGCTTGCCGACAACCTTCGGCTTGGCATCTTCGCCCACTTCCACCTTCTCGCCGACGTTGCACAAATAGCCGCGACCTCGTTCGTGATACAAAAAGCCAACTTTGCCCGCCGTGTCTTCCACCTCCGCCTGATATCCGGAGATCACCCACTTGTTCTGATCCTCGTCCTTCGGCTTGACGTGCTGGGCTCGGTACTGAACGCCCGAATTGCCGCCGGCAATCTTGAACGACAGCCGCAAGTCAAAATCGCCCAGTTCTCCTTTCTTCCAAATCAGAAACGTATTCCCCTTGGCGACGTTTTCCGAAGTCGTCTGCCCGCGGACGATGCCGTCCTGCCAAGACCACAGCCGCATGTCACCGTCCCAGCCGGAGAGGTCCTTGCCATTGAACAACTGCTTCATGTCCGCTGGTTCAGCCGGAGCAGCCGGCGAAGGACCATCGGCGGCGATTGCCAGCGACGAGAGCAACAGACCGCAAGCCGCGGCCAAAGCAAACATTCGAGCTAGTGACTTTTTCATGGAAGGAACTCCGGTTGAACGCAGGGACATTGAATACAGCGAAATTAAATACAGGAAGTGAATCGGTGATAACGGATAACGTAACGTGCGGCGGCGCGCTAAACCATCGTAGGGCCGGCCCGTGTTGAGTTCGCAGGGAATTATTCAACTGCAGGCAGCGCCATTCGCGGGTGCGGCGCTGCCTGCTGTTGAAAAATGGTCGGCCTTTCTCAACACCCCTCCCCCGTTGAGGGATCGGCTCAAACATCGGCTCAATAGTCATTTGATAACCCCTCAGTCGTTCGCCATCGCCAGCGTAAACTGCCAGCGATATCGGACGCTCGATAACGATTCGCGCGCGGTTTCGCACCTGGCAGTCATCGCCCCGAAGCTCTTGTTCAGCAATAACTTACGGAAAATAACATGCCATTTTACTGATAACATATTCAACACTTTGATAACAACTATTTCGGGTGGCATGGTTCGCTCGCCGATCCACACGCGTAGGATGGGCACTCTTGCCCGTCTACCTCTCGTCTCGCGTCCAACGGCCAAGAGTGGCGTGGTAGCTAACCAACTCCTGAACACAACCTGTCAAATTGCCAAAGAACAAGTCCCAATCTATTAGACGATTGACCTTGGACACGTCTGGTCACGGCGCGAAAAAAATGTAATCGTCCACGCCTGCACTGCCGTGCCGCGGAGGAGTGGCCTGGAGTTTGAGCCCCAGTAGGGGCGACCCGATGCACAGCCCACGGCGCAAGCCGTGGGCGACGTGGCACAAGAATCGACCTAGCCCCGGAAGGGGCGATAGATTCTAGGACGTCATTTCGCCACCCGAGTTCTGGCGCCCCTCCCGGGGCTTTTGGGTTTGATTTGGTCGCGTTCCCACGGCTCACGCCGTGGGCTGTTGCGCCTGTGAAGGCGATTGAATGGTCGGGTGAAAGTCCCGATCGGGAGTGACGTTACCCTCCCGTAGTGAACTGAAACTGCGCTT
>JAYTUF010000731.1:0-16954 GCA_043744755.1 Anatilimnocola sp. | reverse complement strand
CTTCGTGGTCGTGGTGGTGATGATCGTGCAAATCGCCTGTGATGTCTGACTCGCTCACTTCGGCGAGATCGACGTGATCAATGATGGTGTAGTCTCCTTCGTAGTTAGCGCCCGCTGGACCCGGCTTACCGCCACCGTTGCCATTTCCACCACCGCCGGAGTCGTTGTCAACGATCGTGACGACCCCTGTATTGTCAGCGATCGAGTCAGTGCTGGAAATGGTGACGGCAAACGTCTCGTTCGATTCGACCGTGTTATCGCCGATAATGGTGACGGGAATTGACGCCGAGGTTTGGCCGGCTGGGATCACGAGCGTACCCGTTGTCACCTGATAATCGACTCCGGATGTCGCGGTGTAACCACTGGAAGTAGTCGCATAGCTGACCGTCACGGAGCGATTCACCGGCTGGGCCAGCGAAACGGAGACCGTCGCCGTGGAATAGCTCACGACACCTCGTTTATTCACATTGGCTTCGGTAACGCTGGTGTCGCTGACAGTTAACAACGCATCGTCATTGGTAATCGAACCCGCCCCTAATCCGTCACCAATTAGCGCGTTGGTGGAAGCGTTGCTCAGCAGCACATTGAAAACTTCTGTCGGTTCGGAAACGCTGTCGTTCAGGATTGAAACGGTCACCGTTTGAGTTGCTGCCCCGCCGGGCGTGAAGGTTAGCGTACCCGTGGTCGCAGTGAAGTCGGAGCCAGCAACTGCTGATCCATTGGCAGTCGCAAATGTCACGGTCGCGTCTTGCGTAATCGAGCCATTGAGTCGGACAACAAAGCTCGCTGTTCCGGCGCTCTCGCTGACAGCTACGTCGACAACGGAAAGCGTGGGTAGCGTGCCGGGGTCGACGATGTTCCCTGAGAGCGAGAATTGCCCCAAGCTGTCATAATCGGTGTAGCCCGTGGGGGTGGACGATGCAGGATTTCCGACGCCTACTCCATCTACTCGAACGAAGTAAGTGCCGGCCGCCAGATTGAGCGAGAACGACGCGTTCAGCGCATCAAGCGGATTCGACGATGCCACCAGGTTGCCCGCGGCATCCAGTAGATCGGCCTTGATGTCGAGATTGGGACGCAATGTCGCAGGATTAACCGTGAGAGCCACCGCACCGGCACCTGTGGTGAACGAAAAAACGTCAACATCGGTTCGTGTGGTGATGATTCCACTTCCACTGATTGCGGTTCCCGCTACAGCCAGAGGAGTTGCGGTCGTGATCGTGCCGCCATGATCGTCGCTGCGATAACCAAAGCCGTTTTTGGTGCTAATGATGTTCAGGTCATCCGGTCCATTGCCATAGTTGGCACTGGCGCTGCCATTGTTCGTATTGAAGTATTCGCCCCGATCCCAGGTCGTGACGCTGCGGTTGTAACTGCTGCCCATGATTGGCGCCCAACTCGTATTACCGCTGCCGTGCCCAGCGTAATACTCCACATCGTCGGAGGTGCCAGCGACCCCGTCAGTGCCCAGTGTGCCATCGTGAGCCAGGTACAGGCTGTGTCCGGTTTCGTGGCTGATCGCTTCTGCCACTCCACTTTCACTGCTGTTGTAAATGAAGACCGGTTCGTCGTAGAGGTCATTAAAGCTACCGATGTAGGCAATGCCACCGCAGCCGCAGCGAACCGCTGTGGTTTCGATGGTCACCACCGCTCGCACACCCCATTTCGTGTCGCCGGCTACTTCGCCTTTGCGAAGATCGTTCACCGGAGGTTCCACCGTGGTGACGTTGACATTGAAGGGACTGTAGTCCTCGGCGACTCGCAACCAGATGCGCTGGATTGTTGCCAGTTCGGTATCCGAGAAATTGGCTCGGTCGCTGTCGAGGCTCCAGGCCGGCGAATTAATCGGGTCTTCGCCGTAGTAGCCTGTGTTCCAGGTGGTGCCGCTGGTTACATGACCGTCGAAATCGAGATAGATCGTGTGATTGGCGCCCGGCAGACTGCTGTAAGCAGGAACCGCCAAACTCAGGCACATCCGCGATTCGAGGATCTCGACCGTAAGCCGCCGCACCCGCCTGACCTTTGAACGATTCCGATGCCCGCGACCAGATAAGACATGCTGTCTTGCATTCATAAGAGGCGCCCTAAAGTTCAGACTTGGGAGAGAAGTTGAGAAAGGCTATCTCAATTGTGTCAAAGTAACAATCACCTCTTGGGGTGATAATCGCAATTTTGCTCTTTGGCCCACTCACGTCGCCTCCATGGCCGGAACTGAGTGCGACTGAACTGCCAGCATCTTCCCTTCCGCTGAGAATGGTTTATCAGCATAGCCTGGAAGATCACGAGTGAGAAAGGCGAATGGACGAGATTCTCGCAGCAATATGCGAGGAAATCCCGAAAGTTCAATGCGCCCCTTCGAACTTGTATCAGGCAGACTTGCAGAAACTGCGATGGCCTCAACTCGTAGCTGATACCGGTGAAGTGCCGGATGCGTTAATCGCGGGAACGGCTTACGAAAGACTCGACAGGTTTCCGACAAGCAAGCATTTTGATGCGAATGATCGGTGACCGATTGCCGCAAAACGATTGACATTTGCCGCGAGCAGCCATACAATCAGTCAAGTTGTCTTAGGTAAGCCGCTGGCCGTCCTGCCCGGGCAGCTCGCTTTGTGTTTCAGGGCTTCGCGTTCCAGTTTTAGGGAGTGGTGAAATGAGAATTGCAGTGTTGTCGATCCTCGTTCTCGTTGGAAGCATTTGCTGCGTTTCGGCAGCGAATGCACAAGGTAAGGGCATCGGACGGCAGGTCAGCCAGGCCGCTCGGTCCGGCGTTCATGGTCCACAACTGGCTCAAATGATTCAGGGCCTGAATGCCGCTCGCGGCGTGGGGCAGTCGGGTGGTCCTGCTGGCAAACCTGGTCAGAGCGGCGGAGCAGGACAGGGAGTTCAAACCGGCGGCGCAGGAAAAGGTAAGGGCCAAGGTCAAGGCGCTGGTGGTCCAGGCAAAGGAATGAATCAAGGCGGCGGCCAGGGCCCAGGTGGTGGCGGTATGGGCAAGGGCAAAGGACCGAAATAACCCGCATTCCGCATTTCCGCGGAACAGGAGTTAGTCACGCATGTCGCGCACCGAAGTATTCGAGGCCAGCTTAGCTTGGTTCCTGCAGCCAATTGCTGGCCTGCTTGCCGACGATGCAGTGACTGAAATTATGGTCAATGGGCCGGATCGCGTATTTGTAGAACGTCGCGGCCGGCTGGAACGCGTCGCTGCACGCTTTGCCGACGAAGACGCCCTGCAATCGGCCATTCGGAACTTGACGCAATACGTCGGTCGCGACATCAGCGAAGAGCAGCCAATCCTAGACGCGCGCCTGCCCGATGGTTCCCGCGTGCATGCAATAATTCCCCCTGCCAGCCGCGAGGGATCTTGCCTAACGATCCGCAAGGTCCGGAAGGATTCACTAACGCTGGCCGAATTGGTACGACTGGCCGCGTTGTCTCCGGTGGCCAGCGAATTCCTGGAGCTATGTGTTCGACTGCGAAAGAACATCGTCATCGCCGGTGCCAGCGGAGCGGGTAAGACTTCACTTTTGGGAGCCATGACCGATGCAATTCCCAGCGATGAACGAGTGCTCGTCATCGAGGACACGCCGGAGTTGCGATTAGGCCAGCCGCATGTGGTTTATCTGCAATCGAGATCGGCATCGGGTGGCGATGGCCCATCGCTGCGGCAGTTGTTCGTAGCTGCCTTGCGGATGCGCCCCGATCGCATACTCGTCGGCGAAGTACGAGGCGGTGAAGCGCTCGACATGCTGCAGGCCCTCCTGAGCGGCCATAGCGGCGGCCTATCAACCGTTCATGCCAACTCACCCCGCGATGCGCTAGTGCGGCTGGAAACGATGTCGCTCATGTCGGATGTGGAATTGCCAATCTACGTCGCTCGGGCCCAGGTCGCCTCGGCCGTTCACTTGGTCGTGCAACTAGCCCGCTTTCCGGAAGATGGCTCGCGGCGAGTAACTCGCATTACCGAGGTGCGCGGCTTAACAGTCGATCAGCAATACGACTTGACCGACTTGTTCGCGCTGCGGCTGCAAGGCCGCGATGCCTCCGGTCGGCTGAATTCTCAAATCGAGCCAACCGGCGACGTACCCAGTTTTGCGGGAGAGATCGTGCAGTACGGGCTCGAAAAAAGCGTTCGATTTACTCATGAACTATGGTCAGCGAAGTGATTCACAACATCACCCTCTGTGCGAGGAAGTTCAGCTGCGGCACGCAGCGCCGCTTGCGCCGCGGTATTGCGACGCTCGATTACTTCCTGGTGCTCTGTGTTGTCCTGCCGCTGGCGACGTTCTTGTTTTGGATTGGACCGCAAATCATTTCATCGGTTTACGACATGTTCACGGTAATTGTCGCCGGCCCCTTCGCGTTGATTGGGAACTGAGCGACGCACTTGAAGGAGATATTTCCATGACTCATCGAGGTTTTGCCTTGCCGAGATTGCTGGCCCGCATCCATCGCGACGAGCGGGGTGCCGTTTCGATTGAGACGGTTCTGATCATCGCCGCGATCGCGTTGCCGATTCTGATTTATGTCATCAAGGTAGGTTGGCCCAAGGTCAAGTCGTTTTTCCTGAATGGAATGACCGACTTGCAGGACGGCTCTAAAGGCGCGAGTAACTAGCGATTTTACGAGAGACGAGACAATGCTTGCTTTGGCCATCTTGGTGCTGTTGGTGTTGACGGCTGCCGCGACCGATCTCTCCACGCACCGAATCTACAACTGGACGACCTATTCCGGCATGCTTGCGGCACTAACGCTCAGCACTGCCGGCTGGTTGTTCGAGTCGATGGCACCCGAATCTGCCGCTGCCTGGCGTCCGTGGCTAGGGTGGATCGACTTGAGTGATTGTTTGGCTGGCTTCGCCGCCTGTGGAATGTTGATGCTGGTCTGCTTCGTGTTCTTTCCCACGGGTGGTGGCGATGTGAAATTGCTCGCGATGGTCGGAGCATTGGCCGGCGTTCAGCATGGCTTGGAGGTACTGCTCTGGACGTTCATCTTTGGTGGCTGCGTCGGACTGACGATCCTGATCTGGCGAATGGGGCCGCTCGCCCTAATCCAGCGGGCGTGGCAACTGGCCTGGGGTGCGATCACGCTCGGCACCTGGGTTGGTTCCCCCAGAGCTGAAAAACAAGAACTGTCACTCCCCGTGTTCCTGGGCCCCTGTGCCGCGGCGGCTTTGGCTGCAGTGTTATTGCCTTGGCCGTGGTCGTTCTAAGGAACCAACGATGTCTCGCCAGTTGATCATCGACTTATCGCCGCTGGCTATCGCGCTCCTGCTGGCCTTGGGTGGACTGGCAA
Organism: Anatilimnocola sp.; assembly: GCA_043744755.1. Lineage (GTDB taxonomy): Bacteria > Planctomycetota > Planctomycetia > Pirellulales > Pirellulaceae > Anatilimnocola. The sequence goes on along the minus strand of JAYTUF010000731.1, from coordinate 11,662 downwards.
CACTCGTCCGTTTGTTATCCCCCAAGGAAATCCGGAACTCGGTTTTTCGACTGCACGGGGACCAGGCCGGCAGTGTGCAAAGCCTGGGATTTGTGCTCACAGTTCCCGTGTTCATCATGCTCATGTTATTCGTCGTGCAAGTGACGCAACTCATGGTGGGAATGATTGGGGTTCAGTATTCCGCATTTGCAGCCGCACGCTCGGCTTCCGTCTGGATTCCCGCACGGTATGGAGATGAGCCGGAGAATTGTATCGGCACGCGAACTGGCGATCGCCAATTTCACGACGGTCAACAATTCCTGATCGCGCCAGGTGGCCAGAAATATGAGCGGATTCGCTCCGCGGCCGTCTTGGCCTGCGTTCCCGTCGCTCCCTCGCGTGATCTAAAAGCGACGAACCAGCAAAGCCGCCTGCCTGAAGCGTTAATCAGGGTCTATGCCGCCGTGGCGCCCAGCAGCCAAAGCAACTCGCGGATGCCGCGTCGATTGGCGAATAAATGGGCCTATGCCGACGCCAATACGCAAATTGAAATTCGGATTTTTCATCCGAAGGACGAACCGCCGCTGCAAGGGCATCATCCGCACCACATGTTTCTGAACAACAATTTTGCTGCCAATGAGATCGGTAATCGCGACTTGATCACGGTCACGGTCACGCATCGCTTTGCGCTGTTGCCAGGCCCTGGCCGATTGCTGGCAAGGCGAGTTGGCAGTAGCTCTTCAAGCGATGCGACCAGCCAGGCGATCGGCCGCACGAACAGCGTCTATTTCGTTCCGCTGACGGCTTCAGCCCGTTTGGGAAATGAAGGCGAGAAGTCCCTGGTGCCGTATGTCCAATCGAGTTTGTAAAAACCGCGAACGAGCCAAAACGCCGATTGAGCAACTGCGCGCATTGCATGTCGATGAGCGGGGGACAATCAGTATTGCTACCGTGTTTGCCGTGATGTTCTTGACGATGCTGCTCGGAATGGTGATCAATGTGGGGCGGCAAGCGGACAACAAGATTAAGTTGCAAACCGCCGCCGATGCCTCCACTTATTCCGGCGGCACGATGCTGGCACGCGGGATGAACACTCTGGCGTACACCAACCACCTCCTCTGCGAGGTGTTTGCGCTCACGGCGATCTTTCGTGAATCCCGTGATCGCAATGCGGAACAACTAACGCCCGAGGTGCTGGCCGCCTGGGATCGAATTGGTCCTGTCCTAGAGAGTTCTGGTTTTGAGAAGTTTGAACGCCTAGGGCAGGCCATTCCGCAAAAGACCCCTTTGGAGCAAGAGATGGTGCGCTCCTATGGCGCATGGGCAGCCGCATCAAGCGAATTGGTCTTGCCAGTCCTAGAAGAGATTCTGGCCACGGAGGCCATCCCGCAATTGCAGCGCGACGTGGTTCAGCAAACGCCTCAATTGTCCCAAACGGCGGCCGCGTCAATTGCCGCCCGATACTCACAGAAAGTATCCCAGCGAGATGCACGGCGCGGCACGACTCAGGCCGTGCTCTGGAGGACCGATGTCAATCAGATCGGGGGCGATGCTGAATCAGCACGGGGCACACTGCCGGTTCTCGATCCGTCCAAGGAGACATCTTCGCATCTCGCTCGGGCCGTCGAGGAACGCAATCGACTGGCGCGCTATTATCTGGCCGCTTGGAACAATCAGAACATGAAACCGTTTGACCACGAAGCCAAGATGTCGCAGTTCGGCCGGCTGTGGCGAAACTTCACGTGCGGGCAGCTCGAACAGCTGCTCAGTGAGAACAGCACGCGTAACCTGCCCCACCTAATTCGCGAGACGCCCGCGGAGGCCACCGATACGCAAGTCATGCTCGCCCGAGACTATCAGGTTGTGGGCGTTTGCTACTGGCGAAAGATGCCGGCCGCGATGCCGCGGCTCTTTGGAGATTCGCTTACTGCGGATGATCAGGCTTTTGCCGAAGGACAGCTGTTTTTGCGGAAGCCCAAGCTCGTCAAACGTAATCATGGCTGGGCGTGGGGCAATCGGCACAACGTCTACTTCGACAATAGTCCGCTGCACTGGGATCTCTGGAATCAAAACTGGACGTTTCAGTTGGTGCCCGCGACCTCCGACAGCGTCGCTGCGATTCTCCAAGAGTCACCTCGCTCGTCGGCGCTCAATGCATCGGCGGCACCAATCGTTCCCCGCTGGAATGGCTTGAATCCCGCCGATCTTCGTCGCGTTACTACTCACTAGAGACTGATCGGGACATGTTCATTATTTGCCGCCACAACTTGACGAACCGAGCCGGCTTGGCACCGCTAGAGTTGGTGCTGTCGATCCCCTTGGTTTTGATGGTAATGGCCTTGTCCGTAGCCGTCGGTACAGCCGCCTGTTGGAAGATGCGCGCCGATGTGGTGGCCCGCGATGCAGTCTTCAACCAACGCTGGCCCCGCCATGCCTGGGCCGAGCGGCGCCCCAGTGGCTGGCCACGGCCCGCAAGTGTTAGCCATGAAAATAGTTTGCCACTCGCGGAACTCAACTCCTCGGTCTACTCCAATCCGCTGCTGCGTGGGCCGCTGCCCAACGGGATCATCGTGGACGATGAGTTGTTTGATCCAACCGGCACTGTCATCGTCGGCAAATCCCATATCCATCGCCGGCCGCCACTGTTGCCTCGCCTGATCCACTATCAACTCGATGTCGAGATGCCATTGCTCGATGAGCAGTGGCAATATCGCCAGCTGGGTTTGAGTTCCAACACGACTCGGCGGATTCCACAACTCTATCGTTTTCCAAATTCCAATCCCGGGCTCGCAGCCGCATTCCAGCAATCAACGCAAGCGATCCAAACCTCCCCCTTGCGTTTCGACTTGTCTCCACTGGACCGCGACTTGGAGTTCTTAAACTGGGCAGGACATGCGCGCGACTTTCATCCCAAGGCCAAGAAACAATGTGGTCTGTCCCTCGAATCCGCGCGCGAGACTGTCGTTAAGCCACTCGTCGAACGCGTTGATGGTCAACCTCCGCCAGGCCAACCGACGCCCAAACAACTGCGTGGCGTTCCGGCCCAAATGGCAAAGGCATTCCAGCGGATGTATCGCGCGCAACTCGCGGAACTGCAGAATTCGGCGATCACGGCAACGCCCGAACAAGTCGCCGGTTTGCAAAGCAAGATTGACACCCTTCAACAATTCCTCGATTCGCTGAACTAAACCCATGCGTCGCAGCCGGCACTTTCCCAGAAAGCCTCAGCCAACATCGGCGACGGCAGCCGTGCGCAGCGGCTTTGGCGGACTAGCGCGAAGTCTCAGCGAATGGACGTCCAAGCTGTTGGCGACAGCGATTGTCCTCGTCGGCGGTCTCTCGCTGGGTTGGCAGGTACTGGCCTGGTGGCACGAAGGGACACCCGATCGGCTTCCTCTCGTGTTGGCCACGGACGAGGTATCTGGGGACCAGACTACTTCTACTCCCATTGGATTTAGCTCTCACCGCGGCCCACTCCGCATCGACCGTGTCAGCGGCGACGAAGCCGCGGCGCGACACGTACTGCGCGAGCGCTGCTTGGAAGAAAGTCACCAAGCCGAATGGAGAGCCGAGGCTGGGGCTGGGGAACAACAATTCTTGGCCAGTCTTGTCACTCTAAAACCCGTTGTGCAGTGGAGCGATTATGCGATTTACGAACCCGCGGCGGGGCCGGCGATGGCGGTTACCGTCGATCGCGCCAAAGAACGGATTGTCTGCTGGAGTTTTGCCATGCCGAGCGGTGACGGGGAATGGGCCTGTTACACCTTTCGTCCCCAGGCCGGTGATGCAGTGAGTCCTTTGGAGAGGTTACCAGGAGTTACACCATGAACGGTTACAAAGGCCTCGCCATTGCCGCAGTGTTGGGTGTTCTGGGGGCGATCCTCAATTGGTTCTACCTTGACAGCAAGGTGCAAGAACTCGACTCGGTCGAATATCTCGGCATCGCTCAGAGCACCGTGATCCGACCCGGCGACCGTTTTACTGAAGAGCAACTCGTAAAGGTCGCCATTCCCAAGAATGCGCAGGGTGAACTGCCGCATTTCGCGGTGCTTTACAGCGATCGGCAAACCGTGATCGGCATGCCGGCCGTACGGCTCTATGCGGGAGGAGAACTCGTACTCAGGCAAGACTTGAAATCCCCGCCGCCAGCGTTGTCCCTTGCCCGCGAAAACGAGCGAGCCATGTGGATTCCCGTCGATACCCGCACGTTTGTTCCCTCGCTCGTGAATCCGGGCGACATGGTCTCGTTCCTTGTGGGTGAGACGCCAACTCCGGCAGCCGAGCCGGGTCCCGACGGGGAAGAAGCTGAAAACCCTCCCCCAACTCCGCTGCCAACGGCGGAACTGATTGGTCCCTTTCGAGTGCTGTCGCTGGGTAATCGCCTGGGCAGTTCCGAGGTGCTGAAGGCAGCGGGAATTTCGCAGCAACAAGAAAACGTGATGACCGTCAGCATCAACGTGAACGGCGGTCAGCTTGACCCCAAAGCGGCCAAGCTCTGGAGGCTGCTGCGACTGAGTAGCTTTCAGCAGGTCGGTGTCCTGCTGCATCCTCACACAAAGAGCCAGCCTTAACGGAAAGTCTCCCGAGCAAGCTATGAAAATCTGGTTCAACCAACTGCATGAAAGTCGCCGCTCGGTGATCGAGGTTGCCAAAACCGAGATCACGCTGGGTAAGGAGTCGACGTGCGACGTCGTCCTCAATAGCCCGCTCGTTTCACGCCGGCATGCCGTGGTGCGGATCAAAGGCGAACGGTTGGAGCTAGAAAATCTGGGCCTCAATAGTTGTCTGGTCGGAGCCACCGAAGTATTCGGTGGCCAGAAGCTGTTGTTCTCGCCGGGCGAACGTGTGCGGATCTGGCCATTCACGCTGACGTTCGAGCAAGAAACAGCGCCAACTGCGACAAAGGCCGAGATTGACTCCCACCTGCGCGAGCAGCTGGCCGAACTGGAACTGCAAATTCATCGCCATTTGCTGGCCCGCTTGGATCTCGTTGAATTGGAGAATGACCGTCAATCACTTCGTCAACGAGTTCTGCTGCTGGAAAACCATATTGAGGATGTCTGCCGCGAGCTGAACGTCTTTCACACGCGGAATGAAAACCTGCTCGATGAAATTGCCGGGCTGGCGCTCCGTGATCTGATGGTCCAGCAGTTGATCACCGAAGCCGGCGGACATGCACCCCCGGATCTTGCACAACTGACAGCGAATGAGTTGGATGTCGCCGCGACACTTGTTCCGGAACGAGAGGCGGAACTGCATAACCTCCTGAATCATCTACGGACTCGTTTGGGGTTGGATCGCGAGGTCGGGTTGGAACGGCGGTTGGAGCGTGTCGATCGGGATTTTCCCGAAGGGTTCGGCACCATTCGCGCCCACCTGCACGCCGAGCTACGGAAGTACGTGCTGCTGCGGACCATCAAGAAGGACTTGAAAGACACTGTATTTGGGTTTGGGCCGCTGCAAGACTTGCTGCGCGCACCCAACATCAGCGAAATCATGGTTGTTTCGTCGGACCGCATCTACTTCGAGCGGGACGGCGTCGTGGAATTATCGGGCAGGCGTTTCTTGTCCGCCGAGGTTACCGAGTCAATCATCGAGCGCATCGTCGCCCAAGTCGGCCGGAGAATTGACAAGAGCCAACCCCTCGTCGACGCCCGCCTTCCCGACGGATCACGCGTGAACGCGGTTATCCCACCGCTGGCCGTGCGTGGACCGTGTTTGACGATCCGCAAATTTGGTCCACGTCGCTTCACGATCGAGGACCTGATCGACATGGGCACGCTGACTCGGCCGGTTGCGGAGTTTCTCAGAGCCTGCGTGATCGACGCCTGCAACATTTTGGTAAGCGGCGGCACGGGCTCTGGCAAGACGACATTGCTCAACGTGCTGAGCACGTTCATCCCGTATAAGCAGCGCATCGTCACGATTGAGGACACCTCTGAGCTACGCTTAGCTCAGGAGCATGTCGTCAGCTTGGAGAGCAAGCTCCCAAATGTCGAAGGCGCCGGTGCCTATACCATTCGCGATCTACTGAAAAACTCCCTCCGCATGCGTCCTGACCGGATCATCGTCGGCGAATGCCGCGGAGCCGAGGCACTCGACATGCTCCAGGCCATGAATACCGGTCACGATGGTTCGCTGACCACCGTGCATGCCAATAGCTCGGCGGAAGTGCTGCAACGCCTGGAAGTGCTCGTCCTCATGGCGGCCGACCTGCCCATGCCGGCCATTCACCGGCAAATCGAATCAGCCATTGACCTGGTGGTCCACATCAGTCGCCTGCCAGGCGGTAAGCGAGCCATCACACAAGTTTCGGAAGTGAACGGGATTGACCCGGAAAACGATTGTGTCCGCGTGCGCGACATTTTCAACCTGCGTGACGGCAGCGTTACGCTGCAGCCCACAGGTTATCTGCCTTCGTTCGTCGATGGCCTCGTGAGTCGTAACCTGCTTGATCCGAGGTTCCTCTTCGAGCGGCAAGCTGCTCCACCAGTTGCCGTGAACGGCCACCGAACTCGTCAATTGTTGACGAACGGAGTCAAACTCCCATGAGCACCGATTCAGCAATATGGTTGGGAAGTTTGGCGATGGGTTCCGCAACGAGCCTGTTAGCATATAGCCTGCGCGATGTGTGGCTGCGGACGTTTGCATTCGTCGAACGGGATGTCGCCGAAAAGCTCCGTGCGCTGCGCATCTCAACGACCTCTCTCCGGACCTGGCTCATGATCTGGGCTGGGACGATAGCAGCGATTTTGGTGGTGTTGGGATTGGCGCTCCAGAGTCTAATTCTGGCGACTGCGATCTGCCTCGTGTTGGCCGGTCTGCCGTGGTACATAGTGCGGCGTCTTGCGGAATCGCGGCGTCAACAAATCGAAAACCAGTTAGCCGATGCAATGGTTTCGTTCTCGAACGGCGTGCGAGCAGGGCTATCGCTGGCTCAGGCGCTCGACATCCTCGCCGAACAATGTCCGCGCCCTGTACGCGACGAATTTCGACAGATCGTCACCGAGTTCAACCTGGGAAAGCCTCTGGAGCAGACGCTGATCACTGCCAAAGAACGCTTGAAAAGCGAGAACTTTTCGCTGTTTGCTGCCGCACTACTAGCGAGTCGGCGGAGCGGTGGCCGGCTGAATGAGACGGTGGAACGTATCGCTCAATCAGTCTTGGAACTACAGCGGCTGGAGCGAAAGGTGCTGACGGAAACCGCTCAGGCCCGTAAATCGGCGGTGTACATGGCAGTTGCGCCCGCCTTCATTCTCGTCACGTACTACTTCGTCGATCCGATCAACACCGTGGGGCTGTTCACGACGTTCGGCGGGCAAGTGCTGCTGTCGGCGGCGCTGGTGCTCAATGTTGTCGCCTACGTTTGGTCGCGATTGATTATCAATCCGGAGTTGTAACGTGGAGATCAATCTCATCGCCTGTTTGGTAGTCGGCTTCGCTTGCGTATGCCTGATACGCACGCTGCTGTTGGGAATTGCTGACCACGACGATTCGACTGCCAACGAATGGCGTTACGATCGCGTCCGTATGAAGGAACTGCGGCGGCATAACTTCCTCTACCGCTGGCTACAGCCGGTGTTCGCACTCCTGGGGCCGCTGAATCGGGCGTTATTTCGTTCGTCCTTGCCTTCCATCCAGCGAGAATTGCTGGCTGCTGGATTGCCACGGTTCTGGTTGCCAGAGGAATATCTGGCGCGCTGTGAGATCGTGGCGCTCGTGTTGCTCCCCGCCCTGATCGCCACCGGTGTGGGCATCGCCGGCCCCGCAGGCGTCGTACTGGCCGTAGTGTTGGCGGGGCTGATTGCCTGGCTCTTGCGCCGACGGCTAGCGGCCCTTGCCCGTGCGCGCCTCAGTGAACTCAAACGCCGACTCCCCTATTTTCTCGACATGCTCACGCTGTTGATGGAAGCCGGCTCGGCACTTACCGATGCATTGGATGAGGCCGTTCACGAATTTGCCGGCCAACCTGTGGCGGATGAATTTGGACGTGTGCAGGCTGACATTCGTTTCGGCCGCACCCGCGCGGAAGCCCTCCTGGCGATGCGCGATCGGCTCCAAGACACCGAAGTCGGCAGTGTCGTCGGCTCCATTCTGCAGGGCGAGCACTTGGGCACTCCCTTGGCCCATGTATTTCGGATGCAAGCCGACGTGTTACGGGTCAAACGGACGCAGCGCGCCGAGACGGTGGCGGCGGAGGCTGGGGTCCAAATGCTCTTGCCCGGAGTCATGGTGATGGCGGCCGCGGTGCTGATCATCTTGGGTCCGTTCGTGCTCAATTATCTGGCCTTTGGGTTCACGCAGTAGGAATGAATGCGATGGCCTTGCGAATGGTAATTCACTGTCCCTGCTGTAAGAGGCCGGTTCCGACCTCGCCGCTGCAACTCGGAAGGACAATTACCTGCCCGACCTGTCGTAATGAATTTGTCGCCACACCCGCCCAGATGCGCGAAGAACTCAGTCTCAATCCAACCGCACAAACGGCCGTGACGGCGACATCGGCTCAGCCGGTCTCCGCTACGGCAGCCAATGGATCGCGTGCGCCAGATCATTCTGACCGATTGCCACCCGCCCGCACGGTTGTTTCGGCTCCAACCATAGCGACCTCGGCAGCACCGATTCCGATGTCCGCCACTGCCATCAGCGCGACGTCATCGGGTGTAACCGCTCGTTTCATTACCGATACGATCCAACCTCCGTCCATTACTCCCGCAGCTGACGGAACCCTACCGACACTGAAGCTGGCCGACTCTCCAAGTGATGACACTCCCGACAGCCCGACCCGACCAGTCCCCCTTTGGGTTGCCTTCCTGTTGCTCACGGCAAGTACGGCGCTTTCGACATTGGTCTTGCTATCGGATGCAGAATCGCATGCTTCACAAAGAGCCAAGTTCGCAGCCCGCCAGGAACTTATCCGCTTTTACGGCAATGCCCAGGCACCGCTCCTGCCTTACCAACTTCACTTGCGCGAGGCGCAGCTTTCCCGCTCGCGACAAAACTGGCAGGAAGAACGTGAACACTATCGCGAAGTGCTCGCACTGCTGCGCGCCGAAGGGCGCAACCCTTTTGTGGGGTTGACGGGTACGCCACGCGAGGACGAAGACCTCGGGCGTTTGCTTTCCATCGTGCTTTCGGATGACTGAAGCTGGGTAACCGTATGAAACCGCAAAAGCGCTATGAAATCCGGAACCTGATCGGCAGCGGAGATTTTGCCGCCGTCTATCGGGCTCACGATGTCGAGCTTAACCGCGAAGTTGCCGTGAAGCAGATCCATCAGCAGTATCTGCTCGACCCGCAACGGCTGGAGCGGTTCTGGCGCGAAGCCCAACTGCTGGCCGCTGTTGAACACCCGCACATAATGACTGTTTACGACATCGTCCGCCCTCAAGGCTGGCTGATCGTGGAACTGATGCAAGGGACCATGCTGGATGCTTGCCACGGTAAGCCGATTGATTTGAATCTCTTGCGTGGGTTGCTCGCCGGGTCCTTACAAGGACTGGCGATGTTGCATAGCCGGCGCACGATTCACGGCGACATCAAACCCAGCAATTTGTTGCTCGATAAGTTCGGTCAGGTCAAGCTCGGCGACTTTGGCCTGGCACGGCGAGTTGCCGACGACCAAGGAAGCTATTTGAAGGGTGCAACCCGTTACATGGCTCCCGAGTTGGCCGCGCCGCAATTCGGCCCCGTTGGGCCCGCCAGCGATTTGTACTCGCTGGGTTTCACAGCCTATGAACTGCTATGCGGACCAAAATTCGAGACGCTGTTTCCCGGCTTTGAAGCCTTCGGTCGCGATAAGCAGATCGCCTGGATGATGTGGCACGCGGCACCTGATCGGAAACTCCCTGAGATCCGACGCGTGCTGGAAGGCGTCCCCGAAGATCTGGCGCGTTTGATCGACAAGTTGACGCAGAAGGACCAATCTCGTCGGTATCGCACTGCGAACGAAGCCTTGGCTGATTTGGAACTCAAGCCTCTGGAACCCAAGTCGATCCACGCTGCGGCTGAAGCTGAAGCGGCTGAATCGCGCCGCCGAACGAGACGCCGGAGGTGGGCTGCTGGCGCGGCGCTCATTTGCAGTTCGATTGTCAGCGCCTTGGTGGCATTCCCACCTTCCTTCGAGCAACCTCCGCCGCCCCCCGTCGTCGTCGATGAAGTAATGCGAGGGGTCGTTCGTAAGCTGCTGCCCGATCGGCAACTAATGATAATCGAGCTGGCCGATACCGCTGCCCCGAAGGAGGTGATGCTGCAAAGCAGCGATCGCATACTTCTCAATGACAAGATCTGCTTGCTGCGCGAACTGAACGAGCAAGACCAGGTTGTCGTGCATACCCACCGCGATGAGCGTGGCGTAGCGACACAGGAAGTTCAGGCGGCCCGACCGCAAGAGAGCAAAGGAACCATCGCGTCTTTAACCGCCGACGAAGGGGCGCTGGCGGTCACGCTCGAAACGGGAGAAGCACTGGAACTTATCGTGGCTCCGAATGCGGAAATCGCGTTGAACGGGGAGATCAAGGTCGCCGGACGTTCCCTCGCACTGACCGATCTACGAGCGGGGGACACCATCGTTATTGAACATTTTCGTGGCGAAGCCGGTGAAGTTGCGCTCCGCGTGGTTGCTCGTCGTATGATTGCTGCGAACGGCGTGATTCGCGATGTGAATGCAAAGAAGGGGCTCATCACGATTGCAGCAACATCCGCGGACAACGCACCGCTTCAAGTGCTGCCGTTTGCACCGCAGTGCGAAGTCACTCTGAATGGGCGACGGGTGCTGGCGGGGCGATTATTGGTCCCGGCCGATCTGCGCCCCGGTGATCGGGTGGAGTATGACCGCGACCTGTTGGTCAGTCGTGTGGCCGCCCTCAGGAAATTCCAAGCAGCAGGATCGCTGGACTCGATTCGGTATGACTTGCGTTCCTTTACGCTGCGCGGCAACGGGCAAGAACGCGCGTTTTTGCTGGCAGCTAATTGTCCCTTGAAACTCGGCGACGATGTAGTCTCCTTCGACGATCTACGCCGCGGGGATCAGGTGGAAGTGACTTACGATGAACCTGACACGACCAGTCCCCCGGTGGAGAGTTTTACCGCTCAGCGTCCGACCGATCCATCCAAATGGGCGCTAGTCACCGTTTGCGGAACTTTCGAGGATACCTCGATTGGGAATTTGCCTGAACTGTCTGAAAACGCCGCGGCCTTGAGTCGAACCCTGACCGCCCGCTATGGTATTCCTGCCGAGCAAGTGATCGTGTTGGATGCACCCAGTCGCGTGCGCTGGGAACAATCCTGGACGAATACACTCGCCAAGGTCGCCAATGCCCGGCAATTGATCGTGGTTGTTCTGGGCAAGGCGGTCCTAACCTCGAAAGGCGTACCACTCGTCGTTCCCAAGGACTTTGCCGGCGACCGAGCGGAGGCTACAGGGCTTCCTCTTGCGGGAATTCTAGGCGCAGTCGATCACTGCGCCGCGCCTCAAAAGTTCGTTCTGCTCGATCTGCAAACCGGCGGCGATCAAGCGCTCTCGGCGGCAAGATGCGTCGAGTCAGTGTTAGGAACCAAGTCGTCCCCGCTCCTGCGCACAACACCTGTGATTGCCACTGACGTTTCTCCCAGTGGTTCACGTCTCGGAAAGAGTCTGGCTGCAGCCTTTGCAGGCGGTGCTGATCCAAACCGCGACAATCTGTGC
>JAYTUF010000730.1:0-4317 GCA_043744755.1 Anatilimnocola sp. | reverse complement strand
CGGAGCGAAAGGCGACTCTGGGGGAGGAATTTTATCCGCGGAAAGGCTATTGTAGGTAAGTCGTTCTACTGATCCTTTCCCGCAGTGGTGGTGCTGATATGCGTAGTGTTGGGTTGCGTTTTGTCATCGCAGGTGTCGTTGGTTTGGTGCTGGCTTGTTTCCTGTTCGCTGGGCAAGCTCAGCAGCCAGAGAAGAAGCCCGAGAAGAAGCCAGGGAAGAAGGCGCAGCCCAAGCGGGGAGACAAGCTGGCCGACACGACCGGCCTGCCGGAGCCGCCGGCGACGCCGGTCGCGCAATTGAAAGTGGCCAAGGGCTTTCAAGTTGAGCTGCTGTACAGCGTGCCCAAGACGGAGCAAGGCTCGTGGGTGAATCTTTGCGTCGATCCCAAGGGCCGGCTGATTACCTGCGATCAGAACGGCGGGTTGTATCGCATCACGCCGCCGGCTGTTGGAACGAAGGGTGAGATCAAGCTCGAAAAGATCCCGGCGGATATTGGCGAAGCGCAAGGCCTGCTGTGGGCGTTTGACAGTTTGTATGTCGTAGTGAACACCGCGGGTAAATACACCAGCGGCGTGTATCGTGTGAAGGACAGCGACGGCGATGACATGCCCGACAAAGTGGAACTCCTGCGCGAGCTCAGCGCCGGCGGCGAGCATGGTCCCCACGCCGTGTTATTCACGCCCGATAAGCAAGGTCTGTATATCGTTTGCGGCAACAAGACGCAGTTGACACAGTTCGACAAAACTCGCGTGCCGCCGATCTGGGGCGAAGATCATCTGCTGCCGCGGATGCCTGACGGCCGCGGATTCATGAAGGGCGTGCTTGGTCCCGGCGGATGCATCTATAAGATCGATCCGGATGCCAAACACTGGGAGCTCGTCTGCACCGGCTTTCGCAATCAGTTCGACGCCGCCGTCAATCGCGACGGCGAGTTGTTCACCTATGACGCCGATATGGAATGGGACTTCAACACGCCCTGGTATCGCCCCACGCGTGTCTGCCACGCGGTCAGCGGCAGCGACTGGGGCTGGCGAAACGGCGCGGGCAAATGGCCCACTTACTATGCCGATACCCTGCCGCCGGTGGTCGATGTTGGCCCTGGTTCGCCGACGGGCATCTGCTTCGGCTATGGCGCGAAATTCCCCGCGAAGTATCAGGATGCTTTGTTCATCTGCGACTGGAGCTACGGCAAGCTCTATGCAGTTCACATGGAGCCGCAGGGTTCGACCTACACCGGCAAGCTGGAAGAGTTTGTCACTGGTTCGCCATTGCCGCTGACTGATATCGTTATTAATCCGGTCGATAAGGCGATGTATTTCACCATCGGTGGGCGAAAGACGAAGTCGGGGTTGTACCGGGTGACTTATGTAGGTTCCGAGCCGACCAATCCAAATATTGAAGCAACAGATCGAGGCTCAGGTTCCGCTCCGTTCGCCGTCCGTAAAGCCTTGGAACGTATGCATCTCCGTTCGGACCTAGCATCGATCCAGAGAATGTGGAAGATCCTGGGCCATCAGGATCGGTTCGTCCGGTATGCGGCACGGGTCGCGGTCGAACACTGCGACTCCGACGATTGGCATGACCTGGCTTTTGCCGAAAAGGACCCGCAAACTGCCATCACTGGGCTCTTGGCTCTCGTTCGCTCCACGGGCACCGATCCTTTTCATCGCAAGCCCGATGCGCCGCAACCTGATCCGGCCTGGCTGGAAAAGGTCGTTGCCGCGCTGGAAAAAATCGACTGGAAAAAGTTAACGGATGAACAGCGGAATGAACTGCTGCGCGTCTACGCCATCGCCTTCAATCGCTTGGGACCACCCAGCGACGACATCAAGCAGCGGACGATCGCCCGCTTCGATCCGGTTTATCCGGCCGCAACGCGCGAACAGAATGCCGAACTCGCGAACTTACTTGTTTATCTGCAAGCGCCATCCGCAGCAGCCAAGACAGTCGAACTGTTGACGACCGCGCCCACGCAGGAAGAACAGATCGAATATGCCCGCGCGCTCCGCATGCTCAAAACTGGTTGGACGCCGAAACTGCGCGAAGCCTATTTCAAATGGTTTCAAAAGGCGGCGGGCTATAAGGGGGGCATGAGCTTTGTGTTGTTCGTCGAGGGCATCAAAAAGGACGCCATCGCCACGCTGAGTGATGCCGAACAGCAACAGTACAAAGCGCTCCTGGAAACGCCGGTCCCCACCGCCGGGCCCGTCGCGCCCCCTCGGCCGTTCGTCAAAGAATGGAAGCTGGATGAGCTGACGAAACTCGCCAATGAAAAACTCACTGGTCGGGATTTTGAGCATGGCCGTAAGATGTTCGCGGCGGGCAATTGCTTCGGCTGCCACCGCTTCGGCAACGAAGGGGGCGCGATGGGGCCGGACCTGACCAGCATCGCCGGCCGCTTCAGCCGCCGCGATTTGCTGGAGAGCATCGTCGAGCCCAACAAGGTCATCAGCGATCAATACGCGGCCGTACGGATTCTGACCGTCGATGGCAAAATGGTCGTCGGCCGCGTTGTGAATCTCGCCGGCGACAACATCAAGATCAACACCAACATGCTCGACCCCACCGCCATCACCGACGTCAATCATCGGATGGTGGAAGAGATTTCGCCCTCACCAACTTCGATGATGCCCGCCGGTTTGATGAACACGCTAAATGAAGAAGAGGCCCTCGACCTGCTGGCCTATTTGCTGGCGCGCGGCGATCGCAATCATGCGATGTTTAAAGAGCCGCGCACGAAGTAAGCGGAACCACCTTCCCCACTTACTTCGTGCGTGAAAAAACAGCACGCCAAGAAATGCGCCGCTGAATGTCGCAATTGTGAGAAGACCTGCAAGGATAAGTTCGCCCATACGGGTCAGATAAAAGCGTACCCGAAACCCTCAACTCTAAGGTCAGAGCCACTCATGCCGAATGCCGCCTTTTGGTCCCGGAATGATGACGGTACTGGGATCGTATATGGTGTGTTTGCCACCGAGTTTTTTCATTACACGTTCACCACCGGGCAATATCCGGGAGGGCTGGAGGAAGCAGCCAACCGAATCCTGTCGGGCAGCGATCCGGCCGAGCTGCCGCACGCTGAATTGCAGCGATTTCCCTTAAGCGATCTCACGCAAATTCGGGCCTACAGGGGTTGGACCTACATTGACGTCCGCCATCGCGATGCCGCGGGCAAAGTAGGCGAGGTGACTCTGTACTTCAACACGCTGGATCCGTCCGACCGGGCTCGTGAGTTGGCCGGCGCGATGGGGCGGAACTATCGCGAATCGGAACTACGGGCGTCCATTTTCAGCCTGCTTACTTTTCCGGGAATTGTGTTGGTGGTGGTCGGATTCGTGCTGGGGCTGATTTATCTGGCCGCCAGCGACCTGGAACAGGGCAAAGAGGTGCCGATCAACGGCCGCCGGGCGATTCTCAAGGCAACTTTCGTTGGGATTGCCTCCGTGCTGGGGACGAAGGGTTGTCTAATTCTCGGAGGGATCCTGCTGTTGCTGGTTGTTGCCTGGATCGCGAAGAAGGTCGTAGCTTGGCCGCGGGATCTCGTTTTCGAGTTTCGGTAGTAGGATCATTTCCCGGTGAAAACTGGTCCGTATGGTTCTTCCAAATTGTGGCCAAACAACCTCTTGCTTCGTAGCGTTCTGACTCCGCGTCCATTTATAATAAAGTCTTCCGCCGCGGCTCCCACCGACGCTCCCCTCCCATTTCGAGGCTCCCGCACGATGCTTCGCTGCTCGTTCTTTCGTTCATTATTTTCGTTGTCGATCATGGTGTCCCTCGCCTGCGTTTCGCACGCGACTGGTGCTGAGCCCGCAAAAAAAATCGACTTCAGTCGCGATATTAAGCCGATCCTTTCCAACAATTGCTTCTTCTGCCACGGTCCCGATCCGGCGGAGCGGAAGGGTGGCGTCGATGGCCTGCGGCTCGACTTACTCGCGGCGACGAAAGTCGATCTGGGCAGCGGCCACGTTGCAATCGTGCCGGAGCAGCCGGAGAATAGTGAGTTGATCAAGCGCGTCAATTCGACCGATGCGGACGAGATGATGCCGCCGAAAAAGACGGGTAAGAAGCTTTCGCCGCGGGAGATTGAACTGCTGCGGGAGTGGGTCAAGCAAGGGGCACCGTATGCGGAGCATTGGTCGTATGCCAAACCGGTTCGCCCTCCCCTGCCCTCTCTCAATGACAAGACCTGGCCCAAGAATGAAATCGATCACTTTCTGCTCGCGCGCATGGAACGCGAAGGATTGAAGCCGCAGCCGGAAGCGGATCGCTACACACTCATTCGCCGGTTGTCACTGGACCTGACCGGCCTGCCGCCGA
>JAYTUF010000729.1:0-4323 GCA_043744755.1 Anatilimnocola sp. | reverse complement strand
ATGCTCGCTCAGTCGCGAGTCAAAGCCAATTTTCCCATGAAAGTCGAAAACCGCGACTTCACCGTGGCCGATCTGATCGAACACGAAAAGCTCACTTGCCGGCCCAATACGGAACTGACCTTCAAGCTTATCTCCCTCGCGCATTATCTGCGGTCCGATGAGTCCTGGACCAGCAACGATGGCCAATCGTGGGACCTTCCCCGGCTCATCAAAGAAGAACTGAATCAAAAGATCGTCGGCGCTGCTTGTGGCGGCACGCATCGCCTGATGGGCTTTAGCTACGCCGTTCGCAAGCGGCAGCAACGGGGTGAAGTGATCGAGGGCCAATGGCTGCGGGCGAAGAAGTTTCTCGAATCCTATCATCAATACACCTTCCGTCTGCAGAATCCCGACGGCAGCTTCAGCACCGAGTGGTTCGTCGGCCGCGCCGATAATGGACCTGGAAGCCGACGATTGGAAACGACCGGCCACACCACGGAATGGCTCTCGTATTCTCTCTCACAGGAAGAGTTGACCTCGCCGCAAATGATCAAGAGCGTTTCGTACCTGACCAAACTGCTCTACGAAGGACGTAACGAACGCTGGAACATCGGGCCGCTCGGCCACGGCCTGCACGCCTTGGCCACGTATGACGAACGGGTCTTTGGCGGCGAGCCGGGCAAGCGCGCCGAACAACTGGCTCGCAAGTCGAAACCCACGACGCGCTAATGTATCTGATCCAAGTGCTGCTCCCTGTTCAGACGAACAATGGCGAGCCAATTCCACGCGAGACCTTCGGTGCCGTTCGCCGTGAACTGACCGACAAATTCGGCGGGCTGACGGTCTATTCCCGCTCGCCGGCGGAAGGCCTCTGGCAAGAGCCGTCCCAGCACACGGTTCAGGACGACATGGTGCTGGTCGAGGTCATGGTCGATTCGTTGGATCGCCATTGGTGGCAAGTCTACCGCCAGCAGCTTGAAGAGCGGTTCCAGCAAGAAGAAGTCGTAATCCGCGCACAGGAAATCGTGAAGCTCTAGCTGTCGTCGTACAACGAGCCAACGGGTAGTGCATCAGTTTGAAATCCGCTTTTTGTACGGCCCCCGCTTCCCCGGCAAATCGAGCGGAAGCAAATCCACCATATCCTCGATCTTCCACTTTCGATTCGCCACGCCGGCCGCAATCGCTGGCGTCGTCTTGAGCGTTTGGTGAACCCACACGAAGTTATGGTACATGAACGTGATGGCCAAGCTGTAGGCCAGCATTTCAGCCTTCTTGCTGAAAGCATTGGTCAACCGCGTGAATTGGCGATTCTGCATCCGAATATTAGGTTCTGGCGTTCGGCGTAGCTCGTTGAAACGTAGTCGTCATTCGGGTTGCCGTCGATCTTCCGCTTCTCCGTCCCAAGGCACTTGCCGGGACTGTAGCGGTTTTGTTCGGGCTCGTTGCCGTACTTCTTAATCAGCATTGCGTAATCGCACTTGCCGCCCATGTAGTTCTCGATTGGTTCGAGATACAGGCGGTTCCCATCCGTCGTGAGTTGCACGCGATTTGCGAGCCGTTCCGACGCATCGCTGATGAATGCCCAAGCGTTTGCCGAGTCGCGATTTCCAAGCCGCCAAGAGACGATCAGCTTCGTGGTGGCGAACAAGGCCGTCCAGGTCCACATTGAGCCAATGCCATCCGTTCCTTTCATCTCGTTTGGAACGGTCTTGTCCTTGCAGAAGCAGAAATTCCAGATTTCATCGCACTCGATCCGCGTGCAGGGCAGGTTGCGAAGCGCCTGATCTTGGAATTCCAAGCAGGCTTCGCCCAGTTCGCGGGTGAGCTTTTGAATCGTGTTCATCGAAACGCCGGTGATGCGGACGGTTGAACGAATCGAGCAACCTTCGACCAGGCAGCGGATGACGGCGGTTTTCTGTTCGCGAGTTAGCTTGTTCATGTGTGACATCATGCTTGAGCGGTCACGCATTGTCACGTAGCGTGTTGTGGGCGTGCGACGGTTTACTTGACAAACATTGCCGTTTACTTTACAAACTGACTATGCGTTAGGCAGGCGTATTTTAAAGGGCGAGCGAATGGCTGATCCACGAAAGCGTTTTTCCAGATTGGGGCAGGCAACCGCTGTATTCACGCCAGGGAGCCCCATCAACAGCCTGGAATTGTTCTCAGGCCGATTTGAGCAGGTTAGCGACATTTTGCACGCCTACAACACCAAGGGCCAGCACGTCGCGATGTACGGCGAGCGAGGCGTTGGAAAGACATCGATAGCCAACATCCTTGCCGATGCCCTTGCGGCGAGACCGGGAGCGAGCCGACCTGCTTCGGCGCGGTGCGGCTGCACAGCGCAGGACACTTACCAAACTGTATGGCTGTCATTGTTTAAGAAACTGAGTATCGAGGTTGATGACCAATATGCGGAACTACGACCGGAACAGGTTCGCGAGCATTTGGCAAATTTACAGTCGCCGACGTTGGTTGTTGTTGACGAGTTCGACCGCTTGAATGACGTGAGTGCCGTGTCTTCATTTGCTGACACAATCAAGATGCTTTCCGATGAACCAACAGAAGCGACCATGCTTTTAGTGGGCGTTGCGGACTCAATTGATGACTTGGTTGGCGATCACAAGTCCGTTGGCCGTGCGCTAAAGCAAGTGCAGATTCCACGCATGACAACGGACGAGTTGGAGGGAATTATCGAGAACGGTGCGAAGAAGATCCCGCTCAAGGTCACGCAAAAGCAGCAGCACTACATCGCAAGCTTGTCAGAGGGGCTGCCGCATTATACGCACGCCCTTGGCCTGTACGCATCTCAGTGTGCTATTGAAAACGACAGGGACGCACTGCATGACAGCGACATAGAGGCGGCAAAATCAACCTCTGTTCGCAAGGCGCAACGAACGATCATCACTGCTTACAATCTAGCCACGCGGAGCGCTCACAAAGACGCCATCTTTGATCGTGTTTTGCTGGCTTGTGCGTTGGCTAAGAAGGACGAGTTAGGATTCTTTGCGGCCCGCGAGGTGGTAACGCCTCTCTCCATGATCATGAATGTTAAATACGACATCCCCGCCTTTGCGAGACACCTTAAACTCTTTTCGAGCGAAGAACGGGGCAATATTCTTCAGCTTCACGGCGAAGAGCGCCGTGTTTTCTACCGATTTGATGATCCGATGATGCAGCCGTATGTCATCCTGGATGGTCTAGCCAAGGGGTTTATAGATGATGGCAAGCTGCAGAAAATCAGGGACGCAATTGTCACCTAGCGTTTAGCTTCTGCCCACCGCTTCTCTGCCGCCTTCTTGGCAATCTGTTTCCGTTTGGCGGGCGTCAGTTTAGCGGCTCTGGCGTTGCCGCCTTTCAGTCCGCCCAAACGACCCAGTGCAACCGCCGCTGGGTTTTTTTTCTGCCTTCGCCGGCTTAGGCTCGGCATCCGGCACAATGGAATCCAGCACGCTTCGGGCGAGTTGCTGGGTGTCTTTCTGCTTGCTTGAGCGTTTAGGCATATCCGAAGTATGCGGCGGGGGCGGCAAGATCGGCCCGGAGAATTTGGAATTTCAAACTGACGCACTACCAGCCAACAAGCTTCCTTGAATTAACTGAAATTGCTCGATCGGAACGAACTTGCTACCTTTCGCGCTGAGATTGTGTTCGTACGAAAGCCTGCCTCAGCGGGAAGGAATTGAGAATGAATTGCTCACGTCATTGGTCTTCGTTTGCGGCTGGTGCAGCGCTACTGTTCTCCGCATTGTTATTCTCGACTGAAGTGGCGCTGGCAGCGGATGAGCAGAAGACTGTCGAGCAAGCGACCTCGGCCTTGCACGAGATCATGTCGCTGCCGCTGAAGAAGATTCCGGAATCATTGCTGGAAGACGCCCACGCGGTCGCAATCATTCCCAACGTCATCAAGGTGGGACTGATTGCCGGCGTGCAACGCGGCCACGGAGTGGTGCTGATTCGCGACAAGGATCAGCACTTTGGCCTGCCACGCTTCGTTTCGATCACTGGCGGCAGCCTCGGCTGGCAGGCAGGCGCCCAGGCCAGTGATGTGATCCTGGTGTTCAAATCAAAACGCAGTGTGGAAGGTTTGCAGGAAGGAAAGTTCACCATCGGCGCCGATATCGCAGCGGCGGCTGGTCCCGTCGGCCGTCGCGCCGAAGCTGCCACCGATTTGGAGTTGCGTGCAGAGATCTTTTCTTATTCGCGCAGCCGCGGTTTGTTCGCGGGGGTCTCGCTGGACGGCTCCGTGCTGCAACTGGAGCCTGCGCTAGAACTAGCCTACTATCGTCCCGGTCCCGGCGGACTCCCCACGCCCGCGCCCGAGTCGGCAGTCAAACTGCTTGATAC
>JAYTUF010000728.1:0-4335 GCA_043744755.1 Anatilimnocola sp. | reverse complement strand
ACCAGCCTGATCGCGCCGAGCCAGGGTGTTCATCTGGTCTTCGATCGGTCGTTTCTACCGGGCGACCATGCGCTGATGGTGCCCAACACGCCCGATGGTCGAGTTCTGTTCGTGATTCCCTGGCATGGCCATACGCTCGTGGGGACTACGGATGTCGCGATCAACAACACGCCGCTCGAACCGCTGCCGACCGAAGCGGAGATCGATTTCATTCTGGAAACCGCCGGTCGCTATCTGCAGAAACCACCAACCCGCGCGGACGTGCTCAGCATGTTCGCCGGCATCAGACCTTTGGTTCGCGCCAGCAATGGCAAGAACACGGCGGCGCTTTCGCGCGATCACACACTACACATCGACGAATCGAAGTTGCTGACGATCACCGGCGGCAAGTGGACCACCTATCGCAATATGGCCGAAGACTGCGTGAACCATGCGGCGAAGCTCGCGAACTTGCCCGGCCGCGCTTGCGTAACGCGCGCGCTGAAGATTCATGGACATCAAGAACCGGCCGATTCAGCAAACCCGCTCGCCGTCTATGGCACGGATGCGCAGTCTATTCAAGCATTAGTTCGCGATGATGCAGCGCTGAGTGCGCGGCTTCATCCCGCTTTGCCATACATCGCCGCCGAAGTCACCTGGGCCGCGCGCCACGAGATGGCCCGCACGGTGGAAGACGTTCTCGCCCGGCGAACGCGCGCGCTCTTTCTGAACGCGCGGGCCGCGATTGCCATGGCACCGCAAGTGGCAAAATTGCTAGGCCGAGAACTTGGCCGCGATCCACAGTGGCAAGCGCAGCAGGTGAGCGAGTTCACCGCCCTCGCCCAGGGCTACTTAATCGCGGGGCGGTAGAGCCTCGCAGATCCGAGAGTTACGCACGCTGGCGGTGAGTAACCCCCGTCGTTTTTCGCTGCATCGTTTTTCAGGTTAGTGAACAGGCGACCTAGATGCTGAACGTGCGGTCAGTCCCCATGGATGGCAGGCCGAAGTCGCTGGCGGAGTCACCGGGGCCAAGGTAGAAGTCGTCGTCGCCGGTATAGCCTTGCTTTCAAGCCTGCTCAGAAAAATCTTAACAATCGGAACAGTCTCCACGGCATCAAGTTCGACCCGCGAAGTGGCGCTCAAAGACACTCTCAAAGAATCGATCCGTCATTCCTGCCAGATAATCGCCCACCGCCCGTGGCGCGCCCACCCGGTCGATCCGCCGCAAATGATGGGGGGGCAACAACTGAGGCTGCTCTAAATAGCCCTGAAACGCCTGCTGCAAGCGGGCCTGGGCTTGGCTCCGCATTTCAATCAGATGGGGGTGACGATAGACGCGTTCATATAGAAACCGCTCCAGCTCACGCTTTAACTCGGCCAATTCCGCACAAGGTCCAATGCGGAAATCCAAGCACCGTGCTTCTTCACTGGACATCCCGCGGCACTCGCCCAAGCGCTTTCCAGACACGAGCAATACGTCGCTGACTTGCCGCTCAATCAATTCATGCACCACAGCCTTGCGGAGCAAATCGCCCGTACAGTTGGCGAAACGGCGCTGGGCGGAAGCGACCGCTTCGCGAACGAGCGTGGCCTGTTGCAATTCGTCGAGCGTGACCAGACCCAGCTTCACCGCATCGTCGGAATCATGCGCGTCATAGGTCATGCTGTCTGCCGCCTCGACCACCTGCACTTCCAGCAGCGGCCCGCGTCCGCCCGTCGCCGCAAAGAGCGCCGCCTTTTCCGCCCGCGTCTGCTGACCTTCGAGCAATTCGAACGACAAGTTCAGCCCAGGAAAGTCTGCATTTCGCTGTTCCAGATCTTCCGCAATCGTGAGGGCGAAGCGGTTGTGCGAAAACCCGCCATATTCTAGCAGCACTTCGTTTAGCGCATCCTCGCCCGCGTGACCAAAGGGCGGATGTCCAATATCGTGAAACAGGGCCAGCGCTTCGACCAGGTCTTCGTTCAAACGCAACGACCGACCCAGCGTGCGCGCCAGGCAGGAAACCTCGTGTGTGTGCGTTAAACGCGTGCGGTGATAATCGCCAAAATCGCCCGTAAAAACCTGCATCTTCCCGCTCAGCCGCCGAAACGCCGCCGAGTGAATGATCCGGTCCCGATCGCGCTGAAACGGCCCTCGGTACGCATGTTCGGGTTGCGGATGCTTCCGCCCTTTCGAATGCCGGCTGAACATCGCAAAGCTGGCGAAGAGCGCATTCTCGCGCTCGTTGACGGTGCAAACAGCAGCGTCAATGGGGGGCAGTTCATCATTCGGCGGTGTGTTCATGATGTTATCGTAGGAGTCGATCGTTCGCTTGCAAGGTGCTAGCGGCCAACCCAGAATGAGCCTGCCTTCGCATTGCTGAAAAATCTCGCCCGTCGTAAAATCCTGCGCATCGGCCAGGAATGAGGGGCCGTTCGGGGCACATGTAAGAAAGGCGACGCTCGGATGCACAGCATTGCTGAAATCACCAGTCTGCAAGAAGAATTGATTGTTCGCTGGCATTCGCAAGCCGTGGACAATCACCTCACCGGCTTTCTCGGGCTGGTCTGCCAGCAGTTAAGTTTCAACTTTCAACTCTGGCACGAAGAAGACATTGCCCGGAGCAAGGATGTGCCTGATTCGACGATTGCTCAGGTCAAGCGGGCCATCGACCGCTTCAATCAGCAGCGGAATGACTGGATCGAAAAGCTCGACGACTGGCTGACCGAAGAACTCGCCCGTCGCAACATCACACCCGCCGCGAACGCCACACAGAACACCGAAACCGCGGGCAGCAGCATCGACCGCCTCGCGATCCTCGCCCTGCGAATCTATCATCTGCGGGAGCAAGCCGAGCGAACCGATGCCACCGCCGATCACCGCGCCGGCGTCGCTCGCAAGCTGGCCATCGCGCTGGCCCAGCATCAAGATCTGTCGCAGTCCGCCCAAGAGCTTCTTACCGATATCTTCGCCGGGCTGAAAAAGCACAAGACTTATCGCCAGCTCAAGATGTATAACGACCCTACGCTCAATCCCTATCTTTATCGCGCCGCGGGTTAACACCGTATCGCGCCGCAGGCTAACATCCAAGGATTTTCCCATGTCTCATTGGTATTCCGACAATTCGCAATCCATCGGCCGCACGCCGCTCGTGAAGCTGAACCGTGTAACGGATGGCGCGGCAGCCACCGTGCTCGCGAAGATCGAAGGGCGCAACCCGGCCTATTCCGTGAAGTGCCGCATCGGCGCGGCGATGATCTGGGACGCCGAGAAACGGGGCCTGCTTGGTCCCGGCAAGGAACTCGTCGAACCAACCAGCGGCAACACCGGCATTGCACTGGCCTTCGTCGCCGCTGCGCGGCAAATTCCCCTCACGCTCACCATGCCCGAAACCATGAGTGTTGAGCGGCGCAAACTGCTCGTTGCCTTTGGCGCCAAATTGGTGCTGACCGAAGGTCCGCGCGGCATGACCGGGGCCATCAACAAGGCCGAAGAGATTGTGGCCTCGGAGCCGGGCAAGTATGTCTTGCTGCAGCAATTCAAGAATCCCGCGAACCCGGCGATTCACGAGCAAACCACCGGTCCCGAAATCTGGCAAGATACTGAAGGGGCCGTCGATATTTTTGTCTCCGGCGTCGGCACCGGCGGCACGATCACGGGTGTCTCGCGATACATTAAGAAAACCAAAGGAAAGGCAATCCGGTCTGTCGCCGTCGAGCCAACAGCCAGCCCGGTGCTCACGCAAAAGCGCGCCGGCGAGCCGCTCAAGCCTGGGCCGCATAAGATTCAAGGCATCGGCGCCGGCTTTGTGCCGGACATTCTCGATATGACTCTCGTTGATGACATCGAGCAAGTCAGCAACGAAGAATCAATCGAATACGCCCGCCGCCTGACCCGCGAAGAAGGCATCCTCGCCGGCATCTCCTGCGGGGCCGCCGTCGCCGCCGCGGTGCGCATCGCCAAGCGACCCGAAAACGCCGGCAAGACAATCGTGGTCATCCTGCCCGATTCCGGCGAACGCTACCTAAGCTCGATCCTCTTCGAAGGCGTCTTCGACGCCGAAGGCCGCGCCCGTTAGTAGTGATTCGCTTGCGTTTCGCCGGAATCTTTCACATTGTTTCCAGCGCCTCGATCCCTTCTTAAACGGCAACCTTTAAAAAGTCTGGTTTGTCGAGTAAGTCCGGGGATTATTCAACACCGGTCTCCCTGGCACCCGAGAGAAACGCCCCCTGGCCGTTGAGAAACTCCGAGATTACTCAACACCCCTGCCTATAAGTGGGGTCTGGCTGCGCAAAGAGTAGCTGGACAGGTAAAAGGCTTCAGCCGTGATAACACTTTCGCGCGCGATTTCAACTCCGCTGGCCGAGCGATCGCCC
>JAYTUF010000727.1:0-17042 GCA_043744755.1 Anatilimnocola sp. | reverse complement strand
CAATTCGTCGCAGACACTGCAGATGGCTCAGCGCGTCGCGGAGCGAATTGAAGGCGACGACGCAGCCGAGCAATTGATTCTCTTTCTCTTCGGCCGGCAAGCGACGGCGGCGGAGATCAGCACGCTCGATTCGTTTCTGCAGAGTCAGTCTTTAACACCCTCGAATCCGCGTGCTGCGAAAGTGCAAGCCGCCTTGGCATTGCTGAACAGCAGTGAGATGATTTATTTGGATTAGTGTTCGTCCGTTTCATGGTTAGCACACTCTCATGCAAGTCATCTCCGTCGATCGCCCCACCGTTCCCCCGCTGGAAATGCCGGCCCGGTTTCGCATGGAGATCGTCTATTTCATGACCTGTCCCGGCGATCACGGCGCGCCGCCGCAAGCGCTGCCGGAGAATGAATACTGGATCGATCCCGCCGAAGCCAGGCAATGGCTCGATGACCTGGTGATCTGCATCGTCTCGCCCCTCGATGCCTCTTCCAAAGCCGAAATCCCGCTGACTGACGAGCATGAAACCTGGCTGCAATGGCTCGTCGATTACGACGTGCATCACGTCCGGTTGGTTTGACCTGGCTCAGCCGGCTTGGATTGTTCCGACTTTTCAACGGCGAGAACCGCTCGAAAGACTTCGTCATCCGCGGTGGGTATCGCCGGGCGAATGAGCCAGGCGACCAGCAGTAGAATGGCTGAGCCGATCAGCACGGCTTGCACCAGCGCGCTGATCTTCGAGGTCTGCACGGTCATCAGCAGCGCGGCCAGTGGCCCAATCACGGCCCCCACCAGCAGGCCGCAAATCACGCCCGATAAACGATGAAACTGAAACAGGCCCAGATTCAGGCCCATGATCGCTCCGCCGATCATGCTGCCGAGGAGCACGCCGATTAATTCCGGTAGGGAATCGAATACGTTCTCGATGTCCAAGCCTTGAATTAGTGGCGCGGCGACCGCGGCCAGCACCGCCGAGCTGGTCAGGATCAGAAACAAGAGCGCGAGCGGATACGTGCGACGGGTGGATACTGGATCGTTCATGTTGCTAATGCTGCAAAACGGGACACCCTGTTGTGTAAGATGGGCAGCTTCTTAAGGCTGCTGTGCGAGTTTTCCATCTTTCCGATTGATGAGCGCTTGCAGCGTGGTCGGCGACACATTGTCGGTCACGAAGCGGACGCTGCCATCACCGAAAGCACAGTTCACGCCCAGCTTGTGCCAGCTACCAAAGCCGCCGACATAGAGGGGATCGTTGAGTGGAGGAAGCACCTTAGTGGCATCGGCCGCATAATTGCGCATGGCCGGATCGAACGAAAGCGGCTGACCACCCTCGAGTACCGTGCCCGGATCACCAAAGCCGATACCAGCACCAATTCTCGGCAAGCCATCGCCGTACCTGAATTGATTGAGCGGCGTGCCGCCGTTGCGCAAGGTGGCCCGTGTCCCCGACAGCCAGCCCAGGTCGAATGCGTCGGTGATCTTCTCGGAGAGAAACAGCGTCGTCGCCGCGCCATCAACGAGGTCGTCGTATTGCAGCTTGCTGTTCAAAAAGAAGACCCCGCTGTTCTGCTCGTCGATGGGCGCTTCGAGATCGTGATGGGCAGCGGCGTACGTCGTATATCCCCGGTCCGGCGCAGCGCTGGAGGGGCAATGCAGCACCTTCAAATTAAGAGCCACTACGGGCGCATTCTTGGGATGGTAAACACTCACCGTTTGGTCGATGTTTTTGTAAGTGCTGTGTTGCTCGACATAAGGCAGGATGTGCTCGATCCAGTTGTGATGGCTGTCATTGGGCAGATTCTGCACCGGCGACTTCTTGGCGAGCGTGCCCGGCGGATAGAGCAAATGCGATTGCTCGTACTGATGAATGCCCATGATTAATTGCGTGAGGTGATGAGCGCACTGGGCGCGGCGGGCCGACTCGCGGGCCGATTGCACAGCCGGCAAGATCAGCGCGACCAGCACGCCGATGATGGCAATCACAACCAGTAGCTCGACCAGCGTAAAGGCGGCGGTATGGCGACGCATATTGAGATACTCCAATCGATCTGTGCTGTAGCGGAATTCGCCAGAATTCCGTCCCGCTAATGCCTGAATTCTGGCGAATTCAGCTACTTAAGTTGCAACTTTCGGCGGCTGATCACTTGCGCTCGATGCACGGGATGATCCGGAAAAATCGCCGTCACTTGCAAGTTGTAAACTTCTTCGTCGGCGGACTTCGTTACTGCAATCGTCACACTGCATTGAACATCGGCAGCAACGATTGGCTGCCAGACTTCGCCTTTGTATTCGTGATTCATGTGCAGTTTAGCAGCCGCGCGCTCCAGAGCCGATTCCGCCAGCCACTGAGCTTGCAGTTTGTTTCCCAAATCGCGGGTCGCCCGCTGATTGGCGGCGACTTGCCGCAGCAAGACGCCCGTCGTGACCATCACCACGACCAGCAATGTTAACGCGGCCACGAGAGCTCCGCCGCGGCGGCTTTGTTTTTCGATCGTCATGGTTGCTCCTTCACGCTCGCGCCGGGTAGCATTCCGCCGACGAGCATCTGGCCGCTGTACGATGTAAAAACAGCGCCCGTGGTGGTCACGGCGGACGGAGGCTCCAACTCGAGGAGCAGCCAGGAGCGATCTCCCTCGGCCTTCACGCTAAAGTTTATCTTGGTCCCCGGACGCAGATAATACGATTCGCGCTGCACCAACTTATCCGCCTGAAAGCGCTCCCGGGTGAGTTTGTCGTCACTGGCGCGATAGGTCCAGCGGTCTCCTTCGTTGTTCTTTAGTTCACATTCGGCCGGCCCCTGACTGACAACAACATTGGCCGCGTGGGCATCGCTGCGCAGCATGGCATCGAGCCGGGCAAACTCCCGCCGCTGACGATCGCGGAGCAGGAATTGCCGCTGGCCTTGCAGTAGCGACGAGAACAGCACGGCCACAGTCATGAGCAACACCGACGTGATCGCCAGGACAGTGCCGAGTTCAATCAAGCTGATGCCGCGACGCGCGGCGCGGTTGCAATTCATGGCTGCACCTCCGTTGGCGGGCGATGCTTCCAAGCAGATAGGGAAACGGGTTGCACGGAAACGCCCGCTTGGTCCCGCCAGACAATTTCGACGCTCACTTGCCGCGCTGCGCCGTCTTCAACAGCGATAACCTGCGTCCGCATTTGCGCAGTAGGAAGTAGTCGCAGCAATTCAGCGGGCACTTTGCCTTCGGCGGCTTCGGCGACAGGCAAATCGGCCCACTCGCGGGCCAAGAGTTGTTCCAAACGATTGGCAGCCGAGAGCCAGGCCACCTGGCGAGCTTCGGCGGTGCGTTCCTGCCGGGCGATCAGGAACAACATCTGAGCGAGCAGCGCGCAGCAGACCACGACGATCACCGCCGCGGCAGTGACTTCGACCAACAGGCTGCCGCGTCTCAGGCGGCGAGTGTTTGCTCTCATCTCACGCCTTTCATTCAAGTGAGTCCCTGAATCAAGGAGATTAACGGCAGCATCATGCCGATGCAAAAGAACGCGACAAACCCGCCGAAGATCAGGAGCAAGATTGGGTAGACAATCTGATGCACCAACATTAGCCGATAAGTTAAGCGGCGCATCAAGCCATCCCCCATTTCATCGAGCGCCCACGGCAAATTGCCCGCGCGTTCCGCGGCCGAGAGGACCGCGACTTCGGCCGGTCCGAGCAGCCATTGCCGGCGGAGGGCCGGCTTCCAATCGCGGCCTTGATCGACTTCCAGCGCTGCGTTGGTCAGTCGCCGGCGGACGTTGCCGCGGGGATAGACATTCGCGAGCAGCATCAGTGCTTGGGGCAGCGGCACGTTCTGCTGAATCAGCAGCGACAAACTGCGGAGTACGAGGCTGGCATCGTACCGCCAGACGAAGAGCCGCAGGCCAAGTCCCAAATCCATGATCCGCATCACATCGGGGCGCTGAGCATTCTTCTGCTTCTCTTGACTGCCTCGGACCACGGGAAAATCGTACCACCCCGTGTAATAAAACGTGCCGATGACCAGCCCCATTGCCCCTAGTATCAGGAATGGCACGATGAACATCCAGCCGCCTCGTACTACCGATTTAGAAAATAGAATCAGCAATTCCGTGAGCCGCGGCAACCTGATTCCAAACTCCTCAAACATGCGCTGATAGACGGGGACGATCTTGATCATCACGAAGATCATGATCATCAGCAGGGCTTGAAACATCACGGCTAAATAGAGCAAGCGATTGAGGATGGTGCGGAAGGCCGCGTCCGATTCATTGCCCCAGTTCAATTGCGAGCGGAGCGTGAGGCCGCGGGCGGTGACGACGTCGCTGAGGTTGACTGCCAGCCGCATGGGCGTCGCCAAGCGCAGGCGGGCGAAGCGCGTGGCCGCCGATAACGTCGCGCCCGCTTCGAGCCGTTCGGCCAGGTAGAGCGCCCGCACGCCGGCGTCCCCCGAGTTTTCCTGCGAGTAAGCCCGCGCCGATTCTGACAGCGGAATACCTTTCTCGGCGGCAAACGCCAGCGTGTTCAGCAAGGCGTGATGCTCGCTGCGGCGAAAACGATCGATCAACATCAACACGGCGATGATTGCGACCGGCATGTAGTAAAAGCTGAGCAACGCGAGCGAACCGATGCCGG
The DNA here is from genome assembly GCA_043744755.1 of Anatilimnocola sp. GTDB lineage: Bacteria > Planctomycetota > Planctomycetia > Pirellulales > Pirellulaceae > Anatilimnocola. The sequence goes on along the minus strand of JAYTUF010000727.1, from coordinate 12,435 downwards.
CCCCCAGCGCTGCCAGCCAGATCAGCAGCCAGGCCGCGAGCGACAAGGCCAGCCGGGCGACGTTGGAAGTGACCACTTGCTTGCGATAGAAAATGCGCAACGCCATCAGCAGCGTGATGCCAGGCACCAGCAGAATGACGAGCGCAAGTGGTCCCAAGGGTTCCATAAGCAAGCAGCCGTCAGGTCAAGCCTTGAATGAGGGTTAGTAACGGAACCATAAAACCGGCGACCATCATCAGGGCCATGCCGGTGATGGCTAGGAAGATCAACGTCGGGGCGAGTTGCATCACGATCGAGGCTTGCGCCTGCAAGCGGCTTTCGAGCATTTCTGCGGCGGCCCGGAGCGAGTCCGGGAGGGTTCCTGATCTCTCGCCGCTGCGAATCAGCGGAAAGATCGAAGGGGGCAGTTCCGGCGAGGATTGCATCGCGCGTGTCAGTTCCGAGCCTTGCTCGACCCGCGCCGCGAGGCGCCGGCAATGGCCGGCGAGCGCTGCATCGGAGATCCCTTCACCGGTCAACTGCAGCGCTTGGGGCAAGGGAATGCGGCGATCGAGCAAGATGGCCAGCGCTCGCAGCAACTCGCTGCTGCCGCTCCACAGCCACAAGGGACCAATGACCGGCGCGGCGGAAACCAATTGCGACCAGACGCTGCGGCCGCCGATCACGCGGACCAGCAGCAGCAGCACGGCAACTCCCCCGAAAATGGCGAGCGACAGCGGCGCTCCTTTCTCGGTGAACCAAAAAATGGCCCGACTTGCGGCGGGGATCTTAAGGCCCATGTCATCGAGCATAGCTCGCAAATCCGGAATCAGCCAAATCGAAAAGAACAGAAAGACCACATACGTCCCGGCCAGAGTGGCCAATGGATAAGAAATCGCGCCCAAGACATTGTGCCAATGCGATCGCGCGCGCTCACGGGCAAAGAGCCATTCCGCGATGGCCAAAGCCGGCTGACCGGTGGCCAGTGAGGCCCGCATCAAGCCCGCCAGGTGTAGCGGCAACGGCGAGTCGTGCGTGAGAATCTGTTCGAGCGGTTCGCCCCGATTCACCCGCTCGGCCACCGCCCGCAAGGCACTCGCCAGGCGACGATTGCGGCTCCCTTCCGCCGCGGCTTGCAAGGCTTCGCTTAAATTCACGCCGGGGCGGGTCGCTTGCGTTAGTTCACGCGCGAGCTCGGCAGCGGTCGAATTGGAAGTTGGTAGCGACAAGGGAAGTAGATGTATTAAGGCTCGGCCATCCTTTGCATCAGTAGCAACCAGGGACCCAGCGTAACGAGTGCATGAAACAACGTTAACACCCCGCCGATGCAGAGCGTGAGCAGCACCGGCACCCAAGTCCCCAGCCAGAGGCCACGGCGGCGGACTTCGTCTTGATAGTTGGCTGCCATCTGCCGGAGGTTCACCGATAAGTCGCGACCACCCTGCCCATCGAGCAAGATGCAGGCGAGCAACGGTGGAAAGGGTGGCGGCGGACGGGTCGTCTGGCCGCGCTGCAGTTGTTCGGCGAATACGCGGGTGGCAGTCGCGAGCGGGCGCGAGGTCAGTGTTTGGCTGATGAGTTGCAACGACTCCGCGAGCGGCAAGCGATGCTCCAGCAAGATGGCCAGTTGTTCGCACAGCCCCGCATACTGCCCCGCGCGGCGCATGCGGCCGATGCCGCGCACGATGCCGAGCGAAAAAATATCGACGAGCGACCACTCGCCGGTCCCGCTCGCCGACCTGTTCCATGACCAGATCAGGCCGCCGACCATCAACAGCGGCAAAAGCGAGCCCCATAACCAGTGCCACTCCTGCATGGCCGTGACGATGGCGCTCGCCCGACTCACATCAATCTCCCAATCTGCCGAGATCCGCAGATAGACTGGTGCCAGCTTGTCGAGCCAGAACAGAAATAGGACGTAAGTGATGACGATCACGAGCAGCGGATTGATGGTGGCCAAGACCACCTGCCGCCGCAGATCGCCCGTCTTGCGTGCAAGTTGCATGATGCCTTGCAAAATGCCTGGCAAGTTTCCCGCGCGGAGTCCGGCTTCGATCAGGGCTTGATAGCCGGCGGGAAAACGTCCTCCGGCCTGCGCGACTACTTTGTCGAGCGGCATGCCGGCGGTTAACTGTCCACCCATCTCTTGTGCCACGCGACCCAAGCGACCAGGCAGGTCGTGGCCCAGCGCGGACAAGCCTTGATCCAGCGGCATGCCGGCGCGCGCTAAGGCGGCGATCTCTTCGCTAAGAGCGATAAGTTGCTCCAGCGAGAGAGGCGCTTTCTGAGCTAGGTTCGCCGTTGCCATTTGGCTGCAAGAAAGTGTTGACGAGGGAAAAGATGAGCGGGTTTAGTCTAGCGGGTGGAATGACCAATGACTAATGACAAGTGACCAATGACTTGTGAGCGAAACTGCCCTGAAACCCGTTCGTAGCCGTAACAATTAGGTAAAATATTTGACAGCGGATGGCTTTCGTCGATAGATTAGAGCGTGGAACAGAGGTTTTGCGGCGCTGGCTGGATGTGGGCATCGAAGTTTGGTTTCGGGGGTCGAGCTTATCTTTTCGACCAACGGCTGGATGCTCAGACGGTTCGCTGCGCCGGAAGACACGCTCGGAATATTCGTCAACACCGGACGTTAACAACACCTGTCGCACTCGCGGCTGGCGTGAGAGGACTTGCCCATGGCAAGAAATGCTGGGGTTTGGGGCATCGATATTGGTCGTTGTGCTCTCAAGGCGCTGCGCTGCCGGCTCGATGGCGAGGTCGTCGTGGCCGATGGATTCGATTACATCGAATATCCGAAGCTGCTGACGCAAACGGACGCCGACGCGGGGCAGCTTGTCAAAGAGGCCCTCGAACAGTTCTTGTCGCGCAATAATTTGCGCGGTGATCGAGTGGCGATTTCGGTCCCCGGTGAATCAGGTCTGGCGCGGTACTTCAAGCCGCCGCCCGTCGATGTCAAGAAGATTGCCGACATCGTTAAGTACGAAGCCCGGCAACAGATTCCCTTCGCGCTCGAAGACGTGATTTGGGATTATCAGCGGATGCCCGGCGGCCAGGAAGTCGATGGTTTCGCGTTGGAATCGGAGGTGGGCCTGTTCGCGATGAAGCGGGAGCAAGTGACCAAGGCTCTCAAGCCATTTCTCGAAGCCGAGATTGAAGTCGATATTATTCAGCTCTCGCCGATTGCGATTTATAACTACATCGCGCACGACATGACCAACCCTTTGCCCGAGGGCAAGGAATATAACTCGGATGCCCCGCCACCCTCGATGGTGGTGCTGTCGATCGGTACCGAAACCACCGACCTGGTGGTGACGAACGGCTTCCGCCTCTGGCAACGGAACATTCCACTCGGCGGCAACCACTTCACCAAGCAGCTTTCCAAAGAATTGAAGCTGACGTTTGCCAAAGCCGAGCATCTGAAGCGAAACCCGCGGCAAGCGGAAGATCCCAAAGCCATCTTTCAAGCGATGCGGCCGGTCTTCGGCGACATTGTGACGGAAGTGCAGCGCTCCATCGGTTTTTTCAACAGCCTTGATCGCAAAGCCAAGATCACCAGTATTGTGATGCTGGGGAACACGGTGAAGCTGCCGGGCTTGATGCAATATCTGAGCAAGCACTTGGGATATGAGGTCAACGAGATCGACGCCTTCCGTCGCTTGACGGGGGCTTCGGTGGTGACTTCGCCGTCGTTCAAAGACAATCTGCTGGGCTTTGGCGGCTGTTACGGTCTGTGCGTGCAGGCGCTGGAGAAGAGCAAGCTCAAGACGAACCTGCTGCCGCGGGAGTTGATCACGCAGCGGATCATCAAGGCCAAGAAGCCCTGGGCAGTCGCGGGTGTCGCGGCGCTTGTGCTGGCCTGTGCGCTGAACTTCATCTTGCATTACCAGAAATGGGAACAAGTGCATAAGCATCACGAAAATAAGGGCGTGAAGTGGGAGGACGCGATCAGTAAGGCCTCGAGTGTCAACCAAATCAGCGCCGGCTTTGAGGAAGAAGATAAGAAAAAGCAAGCCTTATTGGCGCAGATGCGCAGCATCGGCAATGAGGTGGTGGGGGCCGCGGACCGCCGAGTGTTGTGGCTGGAAGTGATGAAGGCGATCAACGAATCGCTGCCGATCATGGCGCCGAAGGGGCGGATTCCTCCGGGACAAATTCCCGATCACTTGCAGTTGCCCTTCACGCAGCGGCAGGATTTGAAGCTCGACTACATCGAGTCGCAATACTTTCCCGATTTAAGTGTCTGGTTCAACGACACCGTCAAGCGACGTTACGTCGAGCAAAACCCCGAAGTGCTGCCCCCCGCTGCGGCCGTCACTCCTGGCGCTCCGACCGATCCGAGCAATCCCGCGCAGGTTGCGGCCGTGCAGCTGCAGGCTGGTTTCGATCCTAATGCACCGGTCACCAGCAGTGCCACGGATGTTTCGAACTTGCAAGTGCCGGGGCCGGTCGGGCCGGGCTGGGTCTTTGAGATCAAGGGTTATCACTTCTTCAACGACCCCATGAACACCGCCAACGGCGGATCGGCCCATGTGAAGAAGACCTTGCTGAAATCGCTGCAGAATGGAGGCGTCGATTTGCCCACCGGTCCGGGCGGGCAACTCAGGAAGTTCACCTTCAAGGAATTGGGTTTGGGTTACGCGATTCTGGCCCGTGACTTTCCCATCAACCGGACTTTTAAGTTGGATAATCCTAACTATGCCGGACCGGGCACCGGGGGAATTGGCGAACAGCCGGGCGCGACGCTGATGGCCGTCGATCCGAACAATCCGCCGTCATTCATTGTGCCCAAGTGCGACTTCATCGTGCAGTTCTGCTGGCAAGAGAAGCCGCTGAATCTGCGGCTGGAAGCACAGCGGCTGGCTGAAGAAGCGGCCCGACTTGCGCCGCCGGTCGTGGCACCTGTGGCGCCGGGTACGGGTGTTGCGCCGGTGCCAGGTGTTGTGCCAGCGCCGGGTCCGAGTGTTGTGCCAGCGCCGGGTGTGGCCCCGGCTCCAGGTGTAGCGCCACCTGGTTGAGGTTGTGGTCACACATGTGCGAAGGTCTTGTGGAAGTCAGTTACGGATTTGCGATAAGAGGTTACCCCAATGGATGATATCAAGCAAAAACTGGCTCTCGTCAGGCCTTATGCCTTTTGGATCGCGTGCAGCGTCATCCTCCTGGCCAGCCTCGCCACCTGGTATATGTCCACGGGCACGCTGCATACGGAGCGTGAAGAGAACAACAGCAAAATTAAGACTGCCTATTCGGGCTTAAAAAATCTTTCTACGAAGATGGCCAAGCACGCCAATCCCGCCACCAACCTGGAAATGGGCAAATTGACGCGCGCGTATGGCCTCGAAATCGCAGCCGGTTGGGAGGCGCAGTATCGCCGGCAAGAACAAGTGCTGGTCTGGCCTGCATCGTTTGATCAGGATTTTCAAGACGCGGTGAAGAATCTCCGGCCCATTGAAAAGGTGGAGGTAAAAACCCAATTTCATCTCGCGATCAACGATAGCCTGCGGCGGCGTTATCGTGACTTTATCGAAGACGAATTACCGAAGCTGGCGAAGACCATCGGCGGCAAGTGGCACGCCAGTCGCGATGCGGCGGCGGAAGCGACTCCCGCGGGACCCACGGGTCCGGATGGTCGGCCGCTGGTCGATCTCGATCGCTCAATGGTCCTCTGGGCTCCTGAAAATCAACAGGAGATTCTGACCAATCACTTTCCGTTTACAGCCAGAGAAGACGACCCCAGCACCCTGGACGTGCTCTATGCCCAAGAGGATTTGTGGGTGCTGCAGAATCTGATGGAGATCGTCAAGCGGACCAATGCCGGTTACGAAGGACGGCACGATGCGGCCGTCAAGCAGATCGAGTTTGTCCGCATCGGCCAATTGGCGCTGGGTCAGGCAGGGCAAGTGATGCAGGTGGGAACTCCCAATGCCGGTGGGCTAGGCGGCCCGGGTATCGAAGGTCAGCCTGCCTATGGTCAGCAACCAGGTGGTGTCCGGCCAGGCGGCCCCGTCGGGGGCCAACCGAATCCGGCGGCGAATCCGGCGGCGAATCCAGCGGCAACTCCAGGCGCGCCCCCCATGTCGCCCACCGCCGATCCCGCCTTCGTTGCGAACGATCCCGGCAACTGGCGATATGTCGATCAGAACAATGTGCCCCTGGCCGGCTTTCAATTGCGGGCTGCGCTCACGACTCCTACCGAACAGAATGCACTGCTCACGGTTGCCAAACGAGTGCCCGTGCGCCTGCGGTTTGAAATCGATCAACGGCGGCTCAACAAATTGCTGATCGAGTTCGGCAATGCTCCGCTTCCCGTGGAAATTCGCCAGGTTCGCATCAATTGCCCAGCCGCTCCCGTCGGCTCGGTGTCGGAATATTTCGCGGCTGCTGGCGCAGCAGCTGGACCAGGCGGCGTGATGCCCGGCCGCGGCGAGGGTGGTTTTAGCGGCGGCATCCAACCGCCCCGCGGCTACCAAGAAGGGCCTGGCGGCTTCAACCCCGGCGGTCCCGGCGGCAGCATCACCCGCGATGCCACCATCGATACGAATTTGATCAGGCTAGAACTGTATGGAATCGTGTATCTTTACAATCCAGTGAACCGCGGCGTGCTACAACTGGAAGCGCCTGGTTCGCCCACCGCGATGATCACCCCGCCGGCGACCATCACCGGCGGCTAATGAAAATCGGGGTCGGGAGTCTTTGGCGACGTGCGTTTTTCCAGAATCGACAGACGTCACTCGCCAAAGACTTCCGACCCCTGACGAGCAAAGATTCAAGTGAGATTGCAGGACAATTGCCACATCGGACCGGGCTAAGGTTCGAGCTAACGGGAGAGAGGCATATGAAAGCACCCAAGATCAGTATCGATTCCGCGAAGTTGCAGCAAATGATGTTGCTACACGTCGAAAAAATTGTGCTCGGGGTGGTGCTGCTGGCGGTCCTCTGGTTTGTGTACCAGGGTGCCACGCTGCCCGGCCTGGAGACTGCCAAGGCCCCTGACTTGCTCTCGAGTGAGAGCGGGGGGGTCACAACCGAGATTAATAATCCGGGTCACTGGGAGTTGTTGAAGAAGGAGCGTGACATAAAACATGATGTGCAAGGTCTAGTGAAACAAGGTCAAGAACCTAATGATTCCACCGCCTATCCGTTGCCCAATCGCATCAAATCGCCTGACTATCCCAAGGCCAGCCTGCGAGTTGACACCCGTATTTTTGCTCCCGAACACATTAAGGTCCAAGCCTTGTATGGTCCGGTCGCCTATCTACCCAAAATGGGAGAAGTCGATCCTATCCTGTCCGTCGAGATGACACCCGCGGCTGAGACAGGCCCGGCGCGACCAGGGATTCGCCAGCCCAATCAACCGCCGCCCCGAGCTCAAGGACCGCAAGGCGAAGGGGCACGTCCGCGACCGCGCGCCGGGGCCCGTGGAGCCGGGATGCTCGAAGGGGGCCGTGAAGGCTATCCAGGCGGACCTGGCATGGGCATGGGTCCGGGAGGCATGACCGCCGGCAGTCCGGGCAGTCGCACGCTTCCGCCGGAAGCGATGGTCGGGGTTCGTTCGACCAACGAAGTGATGCTGAGAGAAGCGAAAGCCGTCGTGGTGATGGCCGTGATTCCCCTGGAAAAGCAAATCGAAGAATACGAAAAGGCGTTCAAAGACGCCCTCGATTACGACCCCTACCGCGATATTCCCCGTTTCGTGCGGTTCCGCGTCGAACGGATTGATGTTACCGATAATCCAGCCCAGGACCCAGCCACGGCCCCTTGGGCTGAACTTTCCGTCGTCAATGGCATCAACGAGAGCTACACCTGGGCTAGTGCGCCACGGGAAGTGGTCGATCTCAACGCCATCGATCCCATTCTTACGCACCCCGTGCCGCCGTTTCTGCAGCGCGAAATTTACGAAGCCATGGTTCACCCGGACATTCCCAAAGCCAAGGTTCTTGCCGCGGATCCACTCGGAGGCGGCGCTCAAACAGGACGACCCAGCGACGCACCGTCGCAGCAGTTGAATGAAGACGACTTGACCAATCCCAATGCGGCCACTCCGGCTACCGGCGGCGTCGGCACCGGCGAACGCGGACCACGGATGCCCGGGCCTGGTGGACCTCGTCCGGGCGGGATGATGATGCCTGGCGGACCTCGTCCCGGCGGCCCCGGCGCCATGATGCAGCCCGGCGGGATGATGCAGCCCGGCGGCATCCGAGGCGGGTATGGCGAAATGTCCGGCGGCGTTCCGGGCGGATCGCCGGAAATGACCATCGCCAAATACAAGCTGCTCCGCTTCACCGATACCACGGTCGAGCTGCTGCACAAGTACCGTTATCGCGTCAAGGTGGTTATTGAAGACCCCAACAATCCTTACGTTGGCGATGCTCAGCCCCGCTGGGACTCCACCCGCACAGCGCCGCTCCGCAAACCTTCCATTCAATCGATGAGCCCCAATGTGCTGACGCGCGTGAGAGGGGCCGATGCGGCTGCCGCTGCCACTCCCGCCAAGTTGCCGTTCCTGCTGGAATCGGATCCGAGTGAACCGAGCGAAATCGTCGAACTGCCGTTGCCGAATCGTTACTTCGCCGGCAAAGCCACGCCCGGCTCGGGTAGCGCCCTCAAGCCCGGCTCCCCGCCGATTCTCAATACGCAGCCTTCGGCCAACCTGCTGACGGTGGCCTGGGACAAAGACAAAGCCGTGGACGTGCCAGCCGAAAAGGAAGTCTACCGTGGCTCCACGCTGAATTTCGATAAGGACGTTGATGTCATTCACCCGGCCCAACTGATCATTCATCCCATCGGCAAATACGCCTTCCGCAACAATTCCATCGTCGTTGATTTTTCCGGCGGCGACGAAATTCCCTCGCTGGAAAACAGGCGGTCCGATACCAAGGTGCATGAACCGTGCGAGATTCTGGTCTTCGACGGCTTGGGCAATCTGCAATTGTTGGACGAAACCGAGGACGTCGAAGGCTTCCGCCGTTACTTGCCGCCCAAGGTCGAAGTGCCCAAGCCCGCGACCGGCACGACGATCAACCCCGACGGTCAAGATCCCGGCGGCGGTTTGCTGGGTGGTCCAGGCCCGGTGCGGCGTCCTGGTGGTGGAAAATGAGTCGCTGAATCAGTCGGCGGCAAACATCCGCCGCACACTTTCGGCATGACGGGCGAGAATCACCGCTCGCCGCAACGTCATCTTGGGCGTGAGTTCCTCACGCTCCGCGGTCCAAGGCTCGGCGAGCAGCCAGACGTGGCGAATCTGCTCGTGAGCCGGATGTACCGATAATCGCAGGGCCAGATGTTCCAGCATCAGCTGGCGATTTGCCAGCGAATTAAGCGTGCGCTCGTTGATCGCACCGCGCCGTACCACCAGTGCTCCCAGCGCCGCTACGCCCTCGCCAACGACCATGATCTGCTCGATCAATTCATCGCCCGTGAACAGGGCTTCAATCGCCGCGGGCCAAACCTTCTTGCCGGATGAGAGGGCGATGAACTCTTTTTTCCGGCCTTGCAAATAGACGAATCCGTCGTCGTCAAGGCGGGCCAGATCGCCAGTGTGCAGCCAACCATCCTGCACTGCCTCTTGCGTCGCAATTTCATCTTGCCAGTACCCTGCCATCACCTGCGGCCCGCGCACCAGCAGCTGGCCGTCCTCCCCAATCTGTAGTTCTGCCCCGAGCACGACGCGACCCACCGCATCTCCCCGCTGAGAATTCGGCGCCGAAAGAGTGACCACCGGCGCTGCTTCCGTCAGCCCATAACCTTCCCAAACCGGCGTGCCCTGGCGGGCATAATACTCATGGACGTCCGCCGCCAACCGAGCGCCGCCGCAGATGAACCCCCGCACGTTGCCGCCCAGCAGTTTGCAAATCGCCTGCGCATCATCGCCGCCGAACCTGGCAACCGCCGCGTGCTGCAACCGCGACAGCAGCAGCGGCACCACGACCAGCAGCGTCGGTCGCACGAGCTGCGCATCGGCGATCAGAGAATCCCGTCCCGCGCCCAGCGCCAGCCGCGTGTCACCCGCCAGCGAGACGAACAAGTCGCTCATTCGTCCGTAGGCATGACTGAAGGGGAGCACATTCAAGCGGCAATCGTCCGCTCGCCCGCTAAACCCGGCGACAATGGCCTGGGCATTGCTCGCCAGATTCCCCTGCGTCAGCATCACCCCCCTGGGCTCGCCGCTGGTGCCGGACGTATAGACGATGCTGGCCAGCGAATTTGGCTGGACCGACTCCAGCGCTCGTTCCCAAATTCGCCGCCCCACTGCTTCTTCACCATCAGCCAGACAAGGGAGCGAAACAATCTTCAATTGCGGATCGAGCTTGTCAGCCACCGCTTTCAGCTTGCCCGCGACATCCGCCCCGCCCACGACCAGCAGCCGGCAACCGCAATGCGCAAGCTGCCAGGCCAGTTGCGAACCTGTTAGCGAAGTAGCCAGCGGGACCAGCACGCCGCCCACCATCTGCACGCCGAAATCCAGCGCAATCCACTCCAGGCTATTCGCCGCCGCGACGGCCACCCGGTCCCCGCGCGCGACCCCCAACTTCGCCAGCGCATCCGCCCGTCGGTACGCCAGCCCAGCCAGTTCCCGCCAATTCACCGACCGCGGCTCGCCCGCGCCCCGCGCGATCAACAGACCGCCCGCACTCCGCTCCGCCGTCCGCCACGCGAACAACTCCAGAACCGTCCTCACGCCGCTGGCCATAAGAATCAAGCACCCGTCATCATCCACCCGCCAAATAGGGCCGCCCGGACTTGAACCGGGAACCAACAAATTATGAGTTTGCTGCTCTAACCGATTGAGCTACGGCCCCGAAGTTTCTATTCTATCGCACCAACGCGGCAAGTGGGAAACCTTACCCCACGGCCCCTGTTGCTATGCCAGAATCGGCTTGACCACTTTGCCATGCACGTCGGTCAGGCGGAAGTGGCGGCCTTGAAATTTGTAGGTCAGCCGTTCGTGGTCGATGCCCAGCAAGTGCAGCAGCGTGGCTTGAAAATCGTGGACGTGTACGCCGTCCTGGGCGACGTTCATGGCCAGGTCGTCTGACTCGCCGTAGGTGATGCCCGGCTTGATGCCGCCGCCGGCCAGCCAAATGGTGAAGGCATAGGGGTGATGATCGCGGCCCCACTTCACGCGATCGGCGATGTTCCCTTGAATGAACGGCGTGCGGCCGAACTCGCCGCCCCAGATCACCAGCGTGTCATCCAACAGGCCGCGGGCTTTGAGGTCCTTCACCAGGGCGACCGAGGGCTGATCGGTGTCGCGGCACTGGTTATAGAGTTCGGTCGTGATGCTGTTGTGCTGATCCCAGCCGGCGTGCATCAACTGCACATAGCCCACGCCCCGCTCGATCAATCGGCGGGCCATCAGGCAGTTGTAAGCAAACGTCCCCGGCTCCTTCACTAGCGGGCCATACGACTCGAGCGTAGCCGCGGACTCATCCGAAAAGTCCGTCAGTTCCGGCACGCTCGATTGCATCCGGTAAGCCATTTCATACTGCGCGATGCGGGTGGAAATCTCGGGATCAGCGAACTCTTTCAGCCGCAGGTCGTTAAGCTGCGCCAGGGCATCGAGCTGTGTCCGGCGGACGTCGCGCGAGAGGCCGTCGGGATTGGAAAGATACAGCACCGGCTCGCCGCTGGCCCGGAACTTCACGCCCTGAAACTTGGAAGGCAGGAACCCGCTGCCCCAGTAAAAATCATAAAAGATCTGGCCGCAACTCGTTCCCTTGCTGATCGACGTCATGACCACAAAGCCGGGCAGATTCTCCGTCTCGCTCCCCAGTCCATAACTGAGCCAAGCGCCCAGCGAAGGACGGCCGGGTAGTTCTGCGCCCGAAAGAAAGAACGTGATGGCCGGGGCATGATTGACCGCTTCGGTGTGCATGGACTTGATGAAGCACAACTCATCGGCAATGCCCGCGGTATGCGGCATGAACTTGCTGACCCAGGCGCCACTCTGGCCATGCTGGGCGAACGGCTCGACCGGCGCGAGCAGCAGTTTGCCTTTGGGCGAGCCGGTCATCGTGCTGAACCGCTTGCCCGCGGTGTATTCCTCCGGCACCGGCTGGCCATGCAGTTCTTTGAGCTTTGGCTTGTAATCGAACAGATCCGTATGCGTCGGCGCGCCGTTTTGAAAGAGATAGATCACGCGCTTCGCTTTGGGCGCAAAGTGCGGCAGCTCCGGCAGGCCGCCGATTCGCTTCTTCGCGGGTGCGTCCGCCGTCAAGCCATCACGGGCGAGCAACGACGCGAGCGCTGCGGTGCCCAGACCGCAAGCGGAGCGACCAAAGAACTCGCGGCGGTTCGTCAGCAGTTGTTTTTCAAAATGCAAATTCATAACGCATATTCCTGTCTAACAACTTCGTAGGATGGGCACTCTTGCCTTAAGTGTACCCACATTTCTTTGGTCGAATTTTACAATTCGGCGCGGCGGGGTGTTGCTTGATAGCGTGACTAAGT
>JAYTUF010000726.1:0-4339 GCA_043744755.1 Anatilimnocola sp. | reverse complement strand
CTGATTCACAACGCGGGCTTCGCTCATTTGAAGCTCAACAAGGTTTATCTGCCGTTCCGCGTGACCAGTGACCAACTCGCTTCGTTCCTGGCCGATTGCGAAGAGCTGGGCGTGAAGGGGCTGAGCGTCACCATTCCGCATAAGGAAGAGATTCTCAGGCACCTCACCAAATGCGATGAAGCCACGACGCGGATTGGCGCTTGCAACACGGTGGCGTTTCGGCCTGAAGGAGCGATCGGCTACAACACGGACTATCGCGCCGCGATGGCCTGCGTCGATCAGATGTATGGCGGTGATGAGAACAACCCGCAGCTCGACGGCAAGATAATTTTGGTGCTCGGTGCCGGCGGCGTGGCCCGCGCACTGGTTTATGGACTGCGGCGACGCGGGGCCGATGTGGTGGTCGCTTCGCGGACGGATTCCAAGGCGGAAGAACTGGCCGCCCTGTTTCAAGCCCGCGCGGTGCCCTGGGGTTCGCGGCATACGATTCGGCCGGTGCTGATCATCAACGGCACGCCGGTGGGCATGCATCCCGTCGTGGATGAAACTCCGTTTGAGAACCGGCATTTGCTGCACGAGACCACGGTCTTCGACACGGTCTATAACCCCGAGCAAACATTGCTCATCAAGCAAGCCCGCGAGACCGGCTGCCATACCATCACCGGCATCGACATGTTCGTAGGCCAAGCATCGCTGCAGTTCAAGCTCTTCACCGGCCAAATGGCGCCGCTCGACGTTATGCGCCAAGTCATCCGCCGCGCCATCAGTGCCACGAAGCAGTAAGAAACGCCCGCGGGGCAAGTTGCTAACTTGCCAGTGCTATTCTCTAAAAATCTCGGGCCGTAGGCGATTGCACCGGAGCGGGAAGCTCTTCCGCGGGTCTCACTTCCACAGGTTCATTCGCAAACGGCGTATTCCGCAGCAGCGGTGAATCCACCGGCGGCAACGGGCGGCGATAGGGAATTGGCGGATCGTATACCGGATGCGATTCCCAATGGTTTTCGCCGATTTGCACTTGCCGCTGGCCGATCGGTTGGCGGACTTGCGGATAGGTGCGATAGCCGTAGATATCGCCCGGAATATAAGGCCAGGGTTCAAAGACGGGGCCCGTGCTATACGTCACTGAACTCCGCCCAAACCGGCCAAACGAACTGTAGGAATACCGGCTGCCATAGGCATAGGCTGCATCCCAGGGTGTTACTCCATAGCCGCCATACGGCGAATAACCGCCGTAGTAATAGATTGTCTCGCCGCGAGTGGTGGGCAATCCCGCGGCCGCTCGAACGGCATCGTTAGTGCCGATCTGAGCCTGCAAATTTGCCTGCCGGCGTTCCTCGGCCAGTTGATAAGCATCGACGCCGGCTTGGATGCCATCGTAAGGCCGGTTGCGGAACTCCTGAGCCTCGGCATTCAAGTTCACTGCGGTCAACAGACAAACGCAGGCAACGAACGAGCTAAAGCGAACCATGTCACAGTTCTCCCCGAGAATGGAATGCAGGTCATTCTAGGCGAGTTTCGAACTTCTGTCGCTAAAAATAATCGCCAGTTGGCGAGCGGGCTGCGGGGGCCTATAATGATCTTGGGTCTGTTTGTGAAATTTGTCACAAACGCCGTCGATACCAGCTCAAGACCTTGCTCCCTCAGAGTTTCCGTCACGCAGTTCCGCCAGAAGGAATTCGGATATGGCCAAACAGGGGCCTCGCAAAAAGCTGCCGAAAGAGCTGGCGGTCATCAATGCCGACAACTGCACTGGGTGCGAAGCGTGCCTGGAAGTTTGCCCCGTTGATTGCATCAACATGATCGTCCTGAATCATGGGGTGAAGGGAAGCCAGGCCTTCTGCGAGATCGATTTGGAGCGCTGCGTGGGCTGCGAAGTGTGCGTGCATATCCCGGGCAAGAAGACGAATCCGTATGAACTGAAGGTCTGCCCCTGGGATGCGATTGAAATGGTGCCGACGGAAAAAGTGGCGCAGCACGTCGCTATTTCGGGTGGCCCGCGCGATTACATCGTCGCCAATTGGGACCGGTTAGTGGGGACGGCCCAGCATTTGGCGGAACTGAAGGCGGGTTCCTAAGTAGGCCGGAACAAGGTACTCCGCTGTTCCGGCATGAATTGCAGTGCCGTCTTCACTCGCCAAACCTGCCGGAACTGCGCTGCGTACAGCTTGTTCCGGCCTACGGGTTCCTAGTTGCGCGAACCCGGTGGATCGTCGCGGGGTCTTTCAGAGCAGCGAGTTGCTCGGCGAATTCCCGTCTAAAATGCCCTTGTACGCGACCGGCCGCAGGCTGAAATTGCCCTAAGTCGTCTTGCGTAGGCCGGCAACGACACTATATTAACTGGTTTTCGACACCGGATAATCGCTACCGAAAGCCAGCGTAGCTCAATTGGCAGAGCAACGGTTTTGTAAACCGTAGGTTGTGGGTTCAAGTCCCTCCGCTGGCTCTGCCGAATTTGGTCTGCCTCGGCCGTGGCCATTAATGGTTGTCTGAGTTTGATTTTTCAGGGGAATTTCCCGAGCGGTCAAAGGGGACAGACTGTAAATCTGTTGACTTCGGTCTTCGGAGGTTCGAATCCTCCATTCCCCACTTGTCGATACGATTTGATTGGTTTTGAGCGCGGGTGTAGCTCAATGGTAGAGCAACAGCCTTCCAAGCTGATGACGAGGGTTCGATTCCCTTCACCCGCTTTTGAAGGCGGTTGGAAGCAAGCAACGTATTGGAAGCAAGCAACGCAAACGAAGAAGCAAGGTTGGCTGCTGTAGCTCAGTTGGTAGAGCACTTCCTTGGTAAGGAAGAGGTCCTGGGTTCAAGTCCCAGCAGCAGCTCTAGTGATATGGCTGTATAGTTCATATCCTGAGGGAAGACTGTTTCAGGCATCGATTCACAAGGTAACGTAGGTGTAGAAGCAATGGCCAAGGAAATTTTTCAGCGGACCAAGCCGCACTGCAACGTCGGCACGATCGGCCACATCGATCACGGCAAGACCACGACCACGGCAGCCTTGGTTTCGGTCCAAGCAGCCAAGGGTTTGGCTCACGCCAAGTCGTATGCCGATATCGCCAAGGGCGGCACTGTTCGCGATGCCACCAAGACGGTGACCATTGCCGTTTCGCACGTCGAATACGAGACCGAGAAGCGCCACTATGCCCACATCGACTGCCCTGGCCACGCCGACTTTATCAAGAACATGATCACCGGCGCCGCTCAGATGGACGGCGCGATCCTGGTGGTCTCCGCCGCGGACGGCCCCATGCCGCAAACCCGCGAACACGTGCTGCTGGCTCGCCAGGTGGATGTGCCCGCGCTGGTCGTGTTCCTCAACAAGATCGACTTGGTGGACGATCCTGACCTGCTCGAACTGGTCGAAATGGAAATCCGCGAGCTGCTCACCAAGAACGGCTTCCCGGGTGAAGACATTCCGATCGTGCGGGGCTGTGCCTCGGTCGCTTATCAGAATCCGAAGGATCCCGAAGCCCGCAAATGCATGGAGCAACTGCTGGATGCGGTCGATCAATACATTCCGCAGCCGAAGCGGGAAGAAGACAAGCCGTTCCTGATGGCGGTCGAAGACGTCTTCTCGATCGAAGGTCGTGGTACCGTCGCCACAGGTCGTATCGAACGCGGCATGGTGAGGGTCGGCGACGAAGTGCAGATCATCGGTTTGAGCAAAGAACCGCAAAAAACGATCGTCACGGGCGTCGAAATGTTCAAAAAGGAACTTGGCGAAGGTCGGGCAGGGGACAACGTCGGTTGCTTGCTCCGTGGCGTTCGCCGCGAAGACATCGAGCGTGGCCAAGTGCTCGCCAAGATCAACTCGATCACGCCGCACACCAAGTTCGAAGCGGAAGTGTACTGCCTGTCGAAGGAAGAAGGTGGCCGGCACACTCCGTTCTTCAGCGGTTATCGCCCGCAGTTTTACTTCCGCACGACCGACGTGACCGGCACCGCCGATCTGGTCGGCGCCGACATGTGCATGCCTGGCGACAACGTGAAAGTTGTTGTGACCCTGCACAAGCCCATCGCCATGGATGACGGCATCCGCTTCGCCATCCGCGAAGGTGGCAAGACCGTCGGTTCCGGCGTGGTGACGAAGGTTGTTGAATAATTATTGTTGACTGCCGGCTGGCAACCTTCGTTTTGGGGTGTTGCAAGTGCTGGCAGCGCAGTAAATTAGCTAGTCGGTTGCTTTATGGTGAAAAGTAACCCGCAAGCGAATCGAAGAATGAGGTTGTCCCGCAGGGGACGGCCTCCCTTGCCCGGACCCAGCGCGGTCCGGGCGTTTGCTTAGGGGTGTAGCTCAATTGGCAGAGCACTGGTCTCCAAAACCAGCGGTTGTAGG
>JAYTUF010000725.1:0-4340 GCA_043744755.1 Anatilimnocola sp. | reverse complement strand
CGTCGGGGTTTACCCCCGACGTCCTCGTCACTTACGCAATCCCGCGCTTCCTTAATTCCCCCACCACATTCTGCACGATGCGGGCGACGTGGTCGGGGTCGATGGGTTGGGGGACTTTGCAGCCGGCGAGGGGTTCTTTCGTAAAGCCTTCGGCGGCGAGGAGGCATTGGAGTTGGTCGCTGAGTTGGCGGAGCTGGTCGATTTGCACGTCGGATTTGGGTTGGCGGCTGGGGCCGGGTTCGATGCCGCGGAGTTTGAGGGCGGCGCGGAAGCCGTCGGGGAATTCAGCCGAGTAGAGCATCGTGTCGAAGAGGGGGAGCAGGCGATATTGTAGGTCGCGGGCCTGGTCGATTTGGCCGGCCATGGTCAGGTCGTAGAGCTTGCGGGTGATCTCGGGGCAGACGCCGCTGGTGGCGTTGGTGCCGCCGTCGCAGCCGAGCAAGAGCATGGGCATCAGGGCGGCATCCCAGCCGGTGAAGAAGCTGAAGTCGGGGCGCAGCTTGCGCACAGCCACGATCATCCGCATCATGTGGGGCAGGTCGCCGGAGCTGTCTTTAATCGCGATGACGCGCGGGCACTCTTCGGCCAGGCGTTGCACAGTGGGGACGTCGATGGGCGAGGCGAACATGGGGATGTTGTAGAGCGTGATATCGATCGGGCTGTTGTCGGCGATCTCCTTGAAATAGGCATACACGCCGGCGGGGGACAGCTTGTAATAGAAGGGCGACACAATCGCCACGGCGCGGCAGCCCAGCCTGTGATAATGTTCGCAGGCCTTGATGGTCTCGCGGGTGTTGGCCTCGGCGGCGCCGGCCAGGATCGGCACGCGGCCGCGGGTTTGGTCGGCCATGATCTCGATGATGCGGCGGCGTTCTTCGACGGTGAAGCGGGTGAACTCGCCGGTGCTGCCGTTGGGATAAAGGCCATGCACGCCGCGGTCGATGAGCCAATCGACATACCGCCGCAGCTCGGGCTCGTTGATTTCGGCATCGGCGGTCAGCGGTACGATGTTGGGGGTGAAGATGCCGCGAAGGCGACGGTCGGCGGTGGCTGCCATGAGAATCTTTGGGCGCTAGTGGGAGGAGGGAGGCAATAATCGGGCGGGGGAACAGCGATACAGACTAATTCGGCATGCGAGGCTTGCAAGATTTCGTGCGATTCGGGTTGTGCCGCAGGTATCGAAAGTGCGGGGCAGGGGTTACAAAAGCATAACGCAAACATTGGTCATTAGTCATTGGTCCCTAGTCAATAGTCATTAGGTTCTTTTCGTGCAATCAGGGCGACATCCGAAGAAGCGCCACCGGCCTGAGAGGGTCGAGCCCGAGCGGCGCGCGCATCAGGAACATCAGGAGGAGGCAACGACTCCAGCGATTGACTCTGCTGATTTGATCTCGCGGCTGGGTCTGCGTTGGACTGGCCTGGCCGCAGTGCTTGCCGCGCTGCTCTTCTTTTGGACCTGGCTGTTTCTGGATTTGGTGCCGGGGCGTGGTTCTGCTTTGCTGCTGATTTTCAGTCCGGAGATTTGGATTGGTCATTGGTTCGGCAATGTCGGGAATGGTCAGCCGCCGATGGGTTTCTTTGATCGCTTGCCGATTCTGCTGGCGGCGGCGTTCATTCTGGTCGCGAGCCTGGGGCCGGGATCGATCCTGGTGAGCTTGCTGACGAAGCGAGAATCGTTCGATAGGCTCGAACACATGGTGCTGTCGATGGGCGCGGGCTTGAACATCGCCTCGTTGTTCGTGCTCGCGGGCGGGATGGTGCAGGGTTCGCTGCATCAGCCTTGGTGGATTTGGTTGGGGTTGCTGTTGGGGTTGCTGTTGTTTCCGGCGGTGCTTTGGCGGTTGATGTTTTCGGAGGGGAACGCGGGGGAAGAAAGCGCGGAGCAAGCTCACGCGGCGAAATTGGGGGAGCGGTCGGTGTGGTGGGCACCGTGGGTGATTGGGGCGTTGAGTCTGCCTTATGTGTTTGGAGGGATGTTGCCGCCGTGGGACTTTGATGTGCGGGAGTATCACCTGCAAGCGCCCAAGGAATGGCTGCAGCGGGGGCAGATCGATTTTTTGCCGCACAATGTGTATGCCAACATGCCGCTGGGGGCGGAAGTGCAGGCGATCACAGCGACGACGATTCTCGGCGGCGGTGACGAAGCCTGGTGGCTGGGCGGGTTGACCGCGAAGTTGTTGATCTCGCTGTTCGCGCCGCTGACCGCGGTGCTGCTGTGGAGCATTGGCCGGCGGACCGGGTATGCCAGCGCGGGGCTGATTGCCGCGGTCTGTTATTTGTCGCTGCCTTGGGTGGCGCATGTTTCGCTGAGCGGTTTGAACGATGGGGTGCTGGGTTTCTATCTGCTCGCGGCCTGGTGGGTTTGGCTGCGAAGTGAAGAAGGGGATTGGCGAGCGTTGATCCTGGCGGGCTTCTTGGGTGGCGCGGCGGCGGCAGTGAAATATCCGGCGCTCGTGTTTGTCGTGGTGCCGATGATTGTCGAAATGTTGCTGCGCAAGCTGGGCGTGCGCGGGACGAAGCGGGTGAAGTATGTGGGGCTGCGGCAGTTCTCGCAGGCGGCGGTGGCGATGGTATTGCTGTTGGTCGGCGTCGTTGCCGGCGGCGGGCTGTGGTATGTGAAGAACGCGGTGCAAACGGGGAACCCGGTCTATCCGTTGCTGGTCGCGCGGTTGGGTGGCGAGACGCGGACGCCAGAGAAGGATGCACGCTGGGTGAAAGCCCACGCGGTGCCGCAGGATGAACAAGGGAGACGCTACTCGCTCACGCAAGTCGTGACGGCCATCAGCAACTTGGGTTTCCGCGGCAATTTTGCGAGTCCGATTCTCTTGCCACTGGCTTTGCTCGGTTGTTGGGGCGTGGTGCGAATCTGGTTGAGGCAATCTGCCACGACTACTTCGTCCATTCGCTTCCCGTTGCTCGCCATCGGCTTGTGTGCGTTTGTTTTTGCAGCGTGGTTCTTGATCACGCATCGACTCGAGCGCTTCCTTGTTCCCGCCTTGCCTCTCGTCGCGCTGCTGGCTGGGTTTGGATATGTCTATGCCAAGGAACAAGCGGGAAGCACGATTGCCCGCGGGTTCTTGGGCGTCGGTCTCGTCTATTGCTGGATGTTCATTGCGGGCCTGGGCGCGACGGCGGATGTGCGGTGGTTCACCGCGCTGACTCATTTGAGAAGCGATCCGGTCGAAGCAGTCGGACCGCGAGAAAACGCTTCACCGCAGCGACTCTCGCCAGCGCAGCGCTGGCTGGCGAAACATCTGGCGGGGGACGACGCGGTGTTGATGGTCGGCGGCGCCAGCGTCTGGGATTTGCCAGGCCGGCCGCGGCAGTCGAATGTTTATTACAACACCTGCTTCGATGATTGCTTGCTGGTGGATTGGCTGGCGGGCAAGTCGGCTGCCGAGGATCAGCGGGCTGCGTTTGAATCACAGCGTGTGAAGTACGTCTGCGTCGATTGGGGCGAACTGCGGCGGTATCGCAGTGCCGGCAACTATGGCTACGACCTGCGCTTCTCGCCCGTGCAGCTTGATGAGCTGGTACGCAGTCGCGTGCTCAAGGAAGAAACTCGCTTCGGGGCCGACGCGACCGTGAAAGACAACAAACGGCCGCGCCCGCCGCAGCAGATCTATCGCGTCTTGACGTCGGCGGAAGCAACCGCCGATGCGTCCGCGGCGGCCGCTGCAGCAGCGGATGCCTTGTCTCGTGAAAATGTGTCGCGCCAAAAGGCGGCGAGCAAGAACATTAAGCCCACTCCCAAGGCAGCGCCGCCCAAGTCGGCCAACCAATCGCGAAAATCCGATTGACGATGGGGTACCAAGGCCTGCGTCAGTTCATCGATGGCCCCGTAACAGGCCGTCGCGAGCAGCACGCCCAGGTAGCCCCATTCCTGCCGGGGTCGCCAGGCGTTGTATGCGGCGCAGAGCAACACTGACAGGCCAAAAAACGCCCCCGCGTGTTGCAACTTATCGAGCGAATTCGCCCCGCCGGGCAGCGACATTGGCAAGTGCGTGACCAGAAAGATGAGCGCCCAATAGGCAGCAGCCAGCCCCGACCAGATCAGCAGCCGCGAACGAAAAGCAACTCGCAAGCGGTAGACCTTTGGCAGATGATTAGGAGCACAAATTCGATAACTTCTCGATTTGGATCTGTGCATTGCCTCACGCGACCGCTGGGCTTGTCCCAGCGGGGCGATCACTGACCGGCTACAACGTAGCCCATTAGTGATCGCTCCACGGGGATAAACCCCGTGGTCGCTGAGTCGATGATGTTTCATCGGTAGCTGACCAGTGATCGCCCCGCCGGCACAAGGCCGGTGGCTCGGCCGGTCAAAGAAAGTTCCGCGA
>JAYTUF010000724.1:0-4345 GCA_043744755.1 Anatilimnocola sp. | reverse complement strand
ACGAGTGAGCCAGATTGCGGGTCGATTCCCAGCCACCGCTGCCGCCGTAGTTGAACGATGTTTCAACATCGTCGGGCAACGGATATCTTGATTCCGGCTGCGGCCCGCCGAAGTTGAACGGCGCGGCGCAGGTAATTCGTTCATCGATCGCCGCCGTCACGCCGGCTGGATCACCACCGCCGGCGACCGCGCCAAGGAGAATGATCTTCTCCCGATCAATGCCCGGCAGCTCGTGCAGCAGGCTCACGCCGCTCATCAAATCGAGAGCCAGGCAGCCCATCAGGCTCTCGTCGACAATATTGAGCTGCAGGTTCAAGTCATAGCGATGGTAATAGTCCTGCCGGCTGACTTGAAACGGTTTGTCGTAATCGTCCTTGGACTTGAACGGATGCTCCCGCCGCTCGCCATGCCCCAGATGATCGGGGACGAGCACATAGCAGCCAGCCCGCGCCCAGAGGACGCCCATATCCTGCAACTCGCCTTGCTCCTTGGGCGTGTGATGAGCATGGCTGATGATGAATCCCGGCATCTTGGCCCGCGCCGGTTCGGGCACATACAAGTTCGCCGTGATCCAGACGCCAAACCTGCTTTTATAGATCAGCCTATCAATGCGATAGCCTTCTCCTTTGATAACCCCCGCAACCTCAACTCGTTCGGGAAGATTTGGAGGCTGCCAATTGTCTCCCTGGAAGGAGAGTCCTAGCGACTCGCGCAGGCGTTTGACTTTCGCCTTGCGGAACCTCTCCCATTCTGCGCGAGTCTTGATCTGCTCCCAGTCCACGGTGCTCTTGGCATTCGCTGCATCGCGGCGTTGCTTCAGATCGCTAGATACATAGTCGCGAAGCTTCTGCTTAAGCTCCGCGGGCACTTCGGGAGCATTGAATCTGCTCAGAGCCTCGGTTAGCGTCTCGCGGCTCTTATCGTCCGCCGTTGCGAGTGAATTCGCAATCAATACGATCGCGAGGAACCGGAGGGCGAATCGCGCCGCGTTCGGTAGCGACGCGCTCATCTGATCATTGGATGTCGTGTTCATCGCGGCACTCGATAAAGGTGGGGGAAGCTAAATGGCAGGCATGTCAGCTCGAATCGCAATCACTATAGTGAATGTGAGCCTCGCATTCGCTACTTTTTCTTAAATCTCCACCAGACTTCGCGCCGATGACCAACGCCCAAATTGCCGATGCCTTCGATCTGATTGCGGACTTACTCGAGTTTCAAGCCGCCAATCCGTTCCGCGTGCGGGCTTATCGCAACAGCGCGCGGACGATTCGTGACTATTCCGAATCGCTCGCGTCTGTGGTAGCGAGCGACAAAAGCAAGTTGACCGACATTGACGGCATCGGCGCCGATCTCGCGCTCAAGATCGTGACACTCGTCGAGACGGGCGAGGTGCCCATGCTGCAAGAGCTGCGGGCCCAGGTGCCGCAGAGCGTGCTCGCGCTGCTCCGCATTCCGGGCGTCGGCCCCAAGAAGGCCGCGGCGCTGCACAAGCAACTGGGCATCAGCACGCTCGATCAATTGCGTGCCGCCTGTGACGAACATAAGGTCCGCGAGTTGAAGGGCTTTGGCGACAAGACCGAGCAACTCATTCTCGCCGGTCTATCTCTGGCCGAAACCGCCAGTCTGCGGATGTTGTGGGCAGAGGCAGATACACTGGCTCAGTCGCTGCGTGAACATTTCAAAGATTGCCCCGGTGTAGAGCAATTCGAGTTCGGCGGCAGTTATCGCCGCGGCAAGGATACGGTCGGCGATCTCGATATTTTGGTCGTCGCCGCCGACCCGACTTCGGCGATGGATCGACTTGGTTCGTTCGATCAAACCAAAGACGTGATCGTCCGCGGCGAAACGAAGATGAGCATCCGCACCCACGCCGGTTTTCAAGTGGACCTGCGCGTGGTGCCGGCGGAATCGTTCGGCGCGGCGCTTCAGTATTTCACCGGCAGCAAAGACCACAATGTCATCGTCCGCGGCATGG
The DNA here is from genome assembly GCA_043744755.1 of Anatilimnocola sp. GTDB lineage: Bacteria > Planctomycetota > Planctomycetia > Pirellulales > Pirellulaceae > Anatilimnocola. Next base: position 2,370 of record JAYTUF010000724.1, on the reverse strand, counting down.
CCAAAGCCAAGGGACTGAAGTTTAACGAATGGGGTGTCTTCAAGATCCAAGGAGACAAGGAAACTTATATCGCAGGCAAGTCGGAAGCCGAGGTCTACGCCACGCTCGGCCTGCCGGAGTTCCCGCCCGAACTGCGCGAAGCCCGCCGCGAGTTTGAATGGGCGGAGAAGAATGAACTGCCGGACCTAATCACCATCGAAGACATTCGCGGCGACTTGCACATGCACACGCACGCCACCGACGGCACCGCATCGATCGAAGAGATGGCCGCCGCCGCTCGCGCCCGCGGCTTGTCGTACATCGCCATCACCGATCACTCGCAGCGGGTCTCGATGGCCAATGGTCTCACGCCCGAACGGGCGCTGGCCCAGTGGAAAGAGATCGACCGCATTAATCAGGATCAACCGAAAGGCTTTCTGATTCTCAAAGGAATCGAGTGCGACATCTTGGAAAAGGGCGGCATGGACCTGCCCGACGATGTGCTAGCCGAGGCCGACTGGGTCATCGCCAGCATTCACTACGGCCAAAAGCAACCGCGGGCCCAGATCACCGACCGGGTCCTCGGCGCCATCGCGAATCCGCACGTCTCGATGGTCGCCCATCCCACCGGCCGCCTGCTCAACCGCCGCGAAGCCTATGAAATCGATCTCGACGCCATCTACGCTGCCGCAAAACAACACGGCAAGCTCTTGGAACTGAACGCCAACCCCATGCGTCTCGACCTGAACGACGTCCACCTCGCCGCCGCGAAACAGCATGGCATTCCCCTCGTTATCAATACCGACGCCCACAGCACCGAAGGCCTGAACGTGCTGCGCTACGGCATCCTGCAAGCCCGCCGCGCCGGATTGACGAAGGCGGATGTGGCGAATACGCGGAGTTGGCAAGAGGTGGTGAAGATGGTGGGGAAAAAGTGAACGGATTCGCAGCAATTATTCGGACTTTTGGCTGGAACGTTTTTTCTCGATGGCGGTAACGATGTCATCCAGAGACAAATGGCCCACCAATGCGTCACGCTCTTCGGTGTAGTTGCCGTGACCATTCGTGAACTGGTTAACGAACCGAAATGTGTCGACAATGCCGATTTTCTCGGAGAGGGCTTGGATGGCCAGATGATTAACTTCACTTAGAGGCCTGAGTTGGGTCGTCATAGGTTTAGCGCCGATTCATTAAACTTCATCGAAATAATCGCTGTCGAGTTTCTTTACAGTGTACCGCTTATGATCTGCCACCCCAACACCGTGGTCGATCATGAACTCCGCCAGTTGCTCACCATCGATCAACACAATGCGAAAGTGAGCTTTCGCCGCAGCTTCTCGCGCGCCGTTTGTGAAACCGCCACAAGTGATGAAGACGCCCTTGTTCGCCTTATGCTCACCAAGCGAGCCGACGAACTCACGAATGGCTCCTGGCCCCACATCTGCGTCGTGCCGTTTCGCCTGGACATACACCATATCCAGCCCAAGTCGATCCTCTTTGATGACGCCGTCAATGCCACCATCGCCGCTCTTGCCAACAACTTGCGCGGCATCGACTCTCGATCCCCCGTAACCCATGGCGACGAGTAAATCGACAACCAGATGCTCGAAGAACTTTGGTGTAACTTTTCGAACTCGCGTCAGCAACTCATCAGCTAGGGTCTCGCGCAGCTCCTTGTAAGCGACATCCAGTTGCTCGTCGGGCGTTACCTCTGAATTCACATCTGAAAATTGGTCGCTAACATCTATCTGCTCGCCTATTTTTGCTTTCTTCTTTGCCTTAAACGCCTGGTACTCTGGAAACTGATCCAAAAATGCATTGTTGATCTTCGGTGGATTCGTCTTGAGAACTTCTAAACCGCGACTTGAAATTTTGAATCTGCCGCGGCCCGACTTTTCCAAGAGCAAACTCTTCGTGAGGTAAGTCAACGCCCACGAAACTCGGTTTTTGTACTGCGTCTGCACGCCGCTCGGCAACATGGCCTCTTGGTCTTGGTCGGCGATTTGCAGTTCTTGAGCGAGTGAAGTCAACAATTGTCCTAACGTATGCTCTTGCCCAGCAACCGCGAGCCTAAGCAGCGGCAGCATGAACTCTTGATAACCTGGAACGGCCATTGATGTCTCCTAGGGCCGTATCGTACTAGACTTACACCGTAGTGCCGAGAGTGGACGCAAACTCGCGCAAATTCCCCTACCACCTACTTCCCAATCGTCCCTACACCCAACCTTCCATCGGTCTCCCACAGATCCCCGCCGCCATTGTGGCCGGTGCGGACTTTGTGGAAGTCGGCGATGAAGCGCGTGTTGCTGAGTTCGCCTGTGCTCTGAAGATTGGCGAGGAGGTGTTCGCGTTCAGCATCGACGTCGGCAGCGATGTGGTGCGTGATCTGGT
>JAYTUF010000723.1:0-4345 GCA_043744755.1 Anatilimnocola sp. | reverse complement strand
AATACCAACCTGGCAGGAGAGAGTTTAACAAAAACTCTCTCCTCCGCCCAAGACCACTCTGCGCGCATCCCACATGGCGACAGTGCCATTCGGATCTGGCCCGCAAACTGACGGAGATGGAACAGAAATACGATGCCCAGTTCAGCGTGGTGTTCGACGCCATTCGCCAACTGATGTCGCCGCCTGTTCCAGCCGATAAGAAGCGGCGGATCGGCTTTTAGCGTCGCGAATTCATCAATCCCCGATAGTTGTAAACAACGGTCGAATGGGGCAAGAATTCTGCGAAAAGAAGAAAATGGAAGCCGCCGTGGACCAGACGTGTCCAGGCCCGCGCATCTAATGTATTGGGGAATTCGGGAACTCGCTCTCTGACATTTTGGTAGAAGATTCAGAGGAATTATTGACGATTCGTGCTCGCTGGGAGACGGTTATCAAGCCGCGGACAAGGGCTTCAGGACCGGCGTTAATCGTCACTGCTCATCGGGGAAGCGCGTCTCCCGCCACCCCCTGGGCGAGTTATTATCAAAGATGTTATCGATAACTGCTTATATTATTAACAACATGTTTGTAAGTATATTGCGTCACTGGACTTGCGACGGCGGCTACGGAACTGAATCCGGCGCGCGAATCGTTATCGCGGTGGTAATCACTGTCCTCAGAAAGGGCGCTGCGGCGAGATCTGCTGTACCGCCTAAGGGAATTGGCACGCAGTTGACGGCTGGGACCTACATTCCCATTCCGGGACGCGACGTGGCACTGGCGGCCAAATACTCGGCCGCTTTCGCTGCGAACTCTTGATAATGCCGGTCGCTGTTGAAAGCCCGGCGGGGGAGGACGTGGGCGTTCATGGTCGAAACGTAGACGTAGATGGCATATTCGTCTTGCAGGATTTTTTCGACGCCCAGCCAGCGACAGGCCGATTGTGTTAGCGGTGACGCCATGATCAAAAACTCAGGCGTGATTGTTATCCGGCGATGGCCCGTGAGATTCAGATTCCGCCCTTGCTGGAATTGCTTGATCGTCCAGCGACGCACATTCCAGCGCTGATAAACGGAGTAATAGAACACCAGGAAGAGCAGCGCGAGCAAGCTCCCCGAGAAAACGATGAACATCGTGTCATCGCCATCGGGCCAGGTTAGATATATGCCGCCGGCGAGGATTACACTTAAGGCTGCCACCATCACCCGGGCCACCAGCCAAGCCTGCCGCGACATGCGGGCCTGCTGCCGCACATGAAAATCCTGCAACGCGAGAATGTCATCCAGCGTCTGCTCAAACTCAATCGTCATTCCCTCCCCATCCACGGCTAACTGGGCCACCAGCGGCGGGTCTTCTTCGGCCCCCGGATTCGGCGGCTCGTAGGGATTGAGATTGGTCATGGGGCTCTCCTGCGACTCAACTGCCCAGCAGCCAATAGGTCGTGCCGCCAATGAGCGCGGCGCAGGGAAGTGTCAGCGCCCAGGAGAGAAGGATGCTGGTCACGACGCGGAGGTCAGCTTGCCCGGTCGTCGCGCCGATGCCGAACAGGGCGCCGACGGAAACGTGCGTGGTCGAAACGGGGAGGCCAAACAAGCTCGCGGTGATGACCAGGATGCCGGTGGTCATGCTAGCGGCGAGGCCTTGGCCTTGGTTCATGGCAGTGATGCGATGGCTCATGGTTTCGGCGATTCGCCGCGAGAAGAGGATCCCACCCAGGGCCATCGCCACTGCAACGAGTGTCAGGCCCCAATGCAGATCGAGCCAGCTCAGCACGACGAGCAAGGCCGCGATCTTCGGCGTGTCGTTCAGTCCCCGCGCGAAGCTGACCACGCCGGCGCTCAGGAAGAGAGCCCCGTTCATCAACTGTTGGCAGTTGACGCCGACGAACGTCCCCGCGTAGCGCTCGATGCAGACCGCTTCCTGATCGATGGTCACGCCCCAAGACTTCGCGATAACTGGTGAAACGAGACCATCAATGGCCACTTGCGGCGGCAGCACATGCACTTCAGTTCCCACGCAGAGGCACGTTTGTTTGGAGATTCGCAGTCCGACGCGGGCCAGATGTAGGACGCCGTACAGCAACCCACCCAGCACGCACGCGAGTACGGGAATGAGCAGCAGCGGCAGCACGAACTGCTTGCCCAGCACGCCGAAGTTGACTTGATTGCTCGCGGCAACGAGGCCGCTGCCGATGATCGCGCCAGTCAACCCATGCGTGGTTGAAATCGGAAAGCCGAACCGCGTCGCCAGGATCACCGTGCAACCGGCCCCCATCGCCACCGACAACAGAAAGGGCTCCGCGGCAACGAGTTCGTCCGGCACCAGTCCTTTGCCCGAAAACTTCTTGAGCAGGGCCTGGGCTAAAAAGATCGAGCAGATGGATCCCGCCGCCGTGGCGATCGTGGCCCACGTGAGCGCCGTGCGATAGCCGCTAGTGCGACTTCCATATAGCGCTGCCACGCCTTTGAAGTTATCGTTCGCGCCATTCGAGAAGGCGAGAAAAGCGACGGCGATTAGCAATAGTGCCGTAATCAACATGGCGAGCTAGATTCTCAATGGCAAGAGGGCGGGTGGTTTGGCGATTGTAGCCGATGAATGTTGCGGTGGCGAGAAAACCGTGAGAGTGGCCACCTTACAAGTTGGGCTGTCGCCGGTTGCGAGTTGAGGCGGCCTGCGCTATCTTGAACTGCTCAGAAGTTGCCAATCCACCCAACCTGGGTTGCGCCGTTTATTCCGCGCTGCCTGGCCCACCTCTCACATTACCCTCACGCGAGTTAAACATGAAACGTGCTGGTTTCGCTTGGATGTTCGTCGGCTGGCTGGTTAGCTGCTGTCTGCCGCTGGCGCTGCAGGCGCAAGATCCTGCTAAGGCCGCGGCTAAGATCGATCCGCTCGATTGGCCTGCCTGGCGTGGTCCCGAGGCGAACAGCATTTCGCGCGAGACGGGACTACCCGATACGATCAATCCCCTCGGCAAGCCCGGCAGCGATGACGGCAGCAACCTAGCGTGGAAGCGGGACGATCTGGGCGCTCGCAGCACGCCCTGTGTGCTCCGCGGCAAGATTTATTTCATCGCCCGTCACAATCCGGGGACGGCGAAAGAGTGTGAGAAGATCGTCTGCCTTGATGCCGCGACGGGCACCGATATTTGGGAGAGCATCCACAACGTCTGGTCCAGCGATGTGCCCGATACCCGCATCGGCTGGTCGAACGTCACGGGCGATCCCGAGACTGGGTTTGTCTATGCTCTCGGCGCCAACGGCCTGTTCAAGTGCCTCGATGGCGAGAGCGGCAAGATCATCTGGCAACTGCCGCTGCACGAGCAATTCGGCCTGCTCAGCACCTATGGTGGGCGCACCAATACGCCCGTGATTTGCGAAGACCTGGTGATTCTCGGCAGCGTGATCATCGGCTGGGGGGAAATGGCCGTTCCCGCACACCGCATCTTGGGCTTCGAGAAGGCGACCGGCAAAGTGGTCTGGTATATCAGCACCCGCCTGCGGCCGGAAGACACGATTTACAACAGCCCGGCCGTCGCCGTCATCAAGGGTCAGAAGCTGCTGGTCACCGGCGCGGGGGATGGTTATGTGTATGGAATTCAACCGCGCACGGGAAAGAAGGTCTGGGAATATGAGTTCTCGCGCCGCGGCTTGAATCTTTCGCCGACCATCGATGGCGACGTGATCTACCTGGGACATAGCGAAGAAAACCGCAAGCCCGATGGGACCATCGTGGGCGCGGTGGCGGCCATCGACGGCACGCAGGAAGGGAATGTTTCCGAGAAGGGGGAGATTTGGAAGACTCTGGAAATTGGCGATGGCAAGGCGTCGATCTTGAAATTCAATGACCGCCTGTACTGCCCGGACGATAATGGCAAGCTGTTCATTCTCGAAGCCAAGACAGGCGTGCAGCTTGGAAAAAAAGTCCCCCTCGGCACGATTCATTTCGCCGCGCCGCTGGCTGCGGACGGCAAAATCTATCACTGCGAAAAGAACGGCCGCTGGTACATCCTGACGCCCAATGAAGAAGTTCCGGAAGCTGGATACGGGGTCAAAGGCTTTGAACGGCAGTTCAAAGGCAAGACCAACGGGACGTTCCCCACGGGCGATGAATGCTGGGCGTCCCCCGTTGTCTCGCATGGCCGGCTATACATTCTGACCACAGGCGCTTTGTATTGCTTTGAGGATAAGACCAAATCGAAGGGTTCGACCGCGCAGCCGAAACTTCCCGAGGAAACACAGATCGGCGCTGATGATAAAGTCGCCCAGGCAGTGATCATTCCCGCGGAGCTGCTGATGCGGCCCGGTGAGAAGGCGACGTTCGCCGTCAAGCTGTATAACGCGCGAGGTCAACTTTTGAAAGTTAC
>JAYTUF010000722.1:0-17068 GCA_043744755.1 Anatilimnocola sp. | reverse complement strand
CGACGTGTTGGCGAATCAAATTCGCGCAAGCATCCCCGACCGAATAACGTGAAAACACTGCGCTGGTAGACTGGGATTCTTGAAAGTAAGAATATTTGTCATCCCCCAGACCCGCGATGATCGCCGGCAAGGCGACTTCAAAATTCTGAGCGAGATTGTCGAACGCCTGTTTAACGTCTCGCAATTCCTTGGTATTCGTCGGCGGCGAATCGAGTACGTAGGGTCCTTCAAACGGCGGTTTTCCGCGACTGGCCAACTGCTCGGCCCAGACAGCGCACTGCTCCTTGGTCACCGGAACTTTGGCTTGAGCCAGCTGGTCCTCGCCTGTCCACGCCGAGGCAGCTTGCGCGGCGACGTCAACACAAATGACCAAAAGCAGAAAATTAAGTCCCGCGTGAGACATCGTCGAGTTCCTTGATTGGCCGGCAATGAGCAAAAAATGATGCTTCTATGGCAATCTTAGCCGTTATACGGGGTGACACTCGCTCTCACTCGCTCGCGCTTTGGTAGCCCTTCAACTGGGATAAGCGGTTGATTGGGATGCTGCGTGGCGGAATAATCTCATTGCTCATGGGCTGCACTTTCGTTGCCGATTGTTGCCTGCGGGCGACTCCAAGAGCTAATTCACCGGAGGTCCACGATGCGTGAATTCTTGTCCACGGGCTTGGGGGTTGTCGCGCTAGTTTTCTCAATCTTGGGGACTGTCATTACCACGACGGGAGTCGTCTTGGCAACATTTCTCTGGCCCCAGACCATCGGAATGATATTTCTCTACGCGGGCGGCGGCATATTGGTGGTTGGAGTGGGACTCGCCAGCCGCCGACTAAGTGCGATGCGGCGGCGCGCGTCGCTCTTGGAGTACGGACTGGAGTCGCAAGGCACGATTGTTGAACTCGCACCGAACCCGCTGGTTCGCGTCAACGGACGCCGGCCCTGGGTGGTGCGATATCGATACGAGATTCAGGGTCTTGAGTATCAAGGCCGCGAGTCGATGCTGGACCTGCCCGAGGGCTATGTGCAGGGCGGTAGCGTCGTGGTCATCTATGATCCCATGCGAGTGGAAGTAAGCGCTCTTAATCGGGAGAAGCGAACGGGCTTATGAACTAAGGAAGCGGAAGTGAATCCGAGTGCCTGGCTGCGGGTGGCCGCGTTGCCAGGCAGGGATATCTCGCCTGAAAACACTGCGTCTGGCCTTTCCCCCTTCATTGACGCCCCACCGCTCGTTAATAAAGTTTTCGCTTCAATTTTGCGGCAAAAAACCGCAATATCGGTGGGGTTTTCGCCGATGTTGGTCGTTTCCCCCGCGTTTTGAAGAATTCGCAAACAAGTCTGACCGGCATCCGACCTATCGGGGTTGGGGCTGTTGTTGATACATTCATGTCCGCACGCAGGGGCCTCCGTACCCGGCGGCCGGCGCGGTTTTCAGACGATCACCTTTTCACACTTTGGGAAGCATATTCATGGCCAAGTCTCGCCCCTCCACCACGACGTCCAGCCCGAAGCCGACCAGCGGTAAGATGACCTATTACTTCAGCAAAGGCCGTTGCGAGGGCAAGGGCCTGAGCAAGGAACTGCTGGGGGGGAAGGGGCTGAACTTGGCCGAGATGACCAGCATCGGCCTGCCGGTGCCGCCCGGCTTTACGATCACCACCGAAGTTTGCAGCGGCTATTACAAGTCGGGCAAGAAGCTGCCGGCCGGCTTGATGGACGATGTGCGGAAGAATGTTGGTTCGCTGGAAAAGGAACTGGGCAAGAAGTTTGGCGACGATAAAAGTCCGCTGCTCGTTTCGGTGCGCTCCGGCGCTGCCCAGTCGATGCCGGGCATGATGAACACGATTCTGAACCTTGGTCTGAATGATGTCTCGACCGCCGGCCTCGCCAATGCGACTCAGAACGTGCGGTTTGCCTACGATGCCTACCGCCGGCTGATCGACATGTTTGGCGACGTGGTGATGGGTGTCGATCACGAGCACTTCGATCATGCGTTCGCGAAGATCAAGGCGAGGTATAAGGTCAAGCTTGATACTGATGTTCCCGCGGAAGGCCTGATCGAACTTTGCAAGGTGTACAAAGAGATCTACAAGAAATACACCGGCAAGGATTTTCCGCAGGATCCCTACACGCAACTCGAAGCGGCCATCGAAGCGGTGTTCAAAAGCTGGATGGGCGATAAAGCCGTCAAGTATCGCGAGGTGGAGAACATCCGCGGCATGCTCGGCACGGCGGTGAATGTGCAGTCGATGGTCTATGGCAACATGGGTGACGACAGCGGCACCGGCGTGGCTTTCACCCGCGACCCTAACACGGGCAAGAACGAGTTCTTCGGCGAGTTTCTGGTCAATGCCCAGGGTGAAGACGTGGTCGCCGGCATTCGCACGCCGCAGCCGGTGGCCGAGATGCCCAAGTGGAACAAGGCCATCCACAAGCAGTTGCTCGAGATCAAGGACATTCTCGAAAAGCACTACACCGACATGCAGGATATTGAGTTCACGATCGAGAAGAAAGTGCTCTTCATGCTGCAGACCCGCAACGGCAAGCGCACGGGCACCGCCGCGGTGAAGATGGCCGTCGATATGGTCAAGGAAAAGCTGATTGACGAAAAGAAGGCCGTCCGCCGCATTCCGGCCGCGGACCTTTCGCAGTTACTGTTGCCGAGCTTGGATACGAAGTCGTTGGAGGAGGCCCGGGAGAAGGGCCTGGTGCTCACCACGGGTTTGCCTGCTTCACCGGGCGCTGCGGTGGGCAAGCTGGCTTTCACGGCGGAAGAAGCGGTCGAACGGGCCGCGGCGGGGGAACGCGTGATTCTGTGCCGCAAAGAGACCAGCCCCGAAGACGTCGCCGGCATGCACTCGGCCGCGGGCATTCTGACCAGCACGGGCGGCATGACCAGCCATGCGGCCGTGGTGGCGCGAGGTTGGGGACGGTGCTGCGTCGTCGGCGCGGGCGCGATGACGATCGACGTTAACGCCAAGCGGATGACCATCAAGGGGAAGACTTACGGCGGCAACGACATCATTACCATTAACGGCACCACGGGCGAAGTCTTCGCCGGCGAGATGCCCACGATGGAGCCAAAACTAGGCCCGGACTTTCTGACGGTCATGAAGTGGGCCGACAAGTATCGTACGCTGGGGATTCGCACCAATGCCGATTCCCCCGCCGATGCGCAGCGGGCTCGCGAGTTCGGCGCGGAAGGGATTGGCCTGTGCCGCACGGAGCACATGTTCTTCGGCGACGACCGGATCGCCGCGATGCGTGAAATGATCCTGGCTACGGAAGTGGGCGCTCGCAAAGTGGCCCTCGCCAAACTGCTGCCGTTTCAGCGCGAAGACTTCATCGGCATCTTCACCGCGATGAAAGGGCTGCCGGTCACGGTCCGCCTGCTCGATCCGCCGCTGCACGAATTCCTGCCGCACGATGCCAAGACGCAGGACGAGCTCGCCAAGCAGATGGGCGTCAAGCCCGCCGCGATCAAAGCCCGCGTGGCGCAGTTGCACGAATCGAACCCGATGCTGGGCCATCGCGGTTGCCGCCTGAGCGTGACCTATCCTGAGATTCTGGAGATGCAGGTCCGGGCCATCATCGAAGCGGCCATCGCTTGCAAAACCAAGAAGATCGACGCCCGGCCGGAGATCATGATTCCGCTGGTCGGCACCGCGGTCGAGCTGAAGCACTTGAAGGAACTGACGCAAGCGACCATCGACACCGTGATTGCCGAGAGCAAGTTCAAGGGAACGCTCGATGTGCTGATCGGCACGATGATCGAGGTCCCCCGCGCGGCGCTCACGGCCGACAAGATCGCCGAGCATGCCGAGTTCTTCAGCTTCGGCACGAACGACCTGACGCAGATGACTTTTGGCATCAGCCGCGACGACATCATGAGCTTCTTGCCTCACTATCTGGACAAGGAACTGCTGCTGGCCGACCCGTTCCAAACGCTCGATCAATCGGGCGTGGGGCAACTGGTCGAGATGGGCGTTCAGAAGGGTCGCCAGACCAAACCCGACCTGAAAGTCGGCATCTGCGGCGAACACGGCGGCGATCCAGCCTCCGTTGATTTCTGCCACCGCGCGGGGCTCAACTACGTCAGTTGCTCCCCGTTCCGCGTGCCGATTGCCCGGCTGGCCGCGGCCCAAGCGGCGATTAAGCACGCGAAGTAGCGCGAGCTATTTGTCGAAAAACCATCGATCGCGGGTCGCGAAGACCGCGTGGCCCCTAGGCAACATGGCATGTATAATTGAGAGACGTAACCAGGGAGTCTTTCCATGCAAGCCGTTGAGATTCGTCATACTACTGAAGTGCGGGCCCGCCTCGGCAGGGACATTATGCAGCGGATTGTCGTGCCGCGGCTGACTCCGGACGACCATGGCAAATTCATAGCAATCGCCGTCGATCACGACGATTTTGAAATCGCGGAGAAGGACATTGATGCAGTGAAGTTACTCTGGGGTCGGCATCCTTCTGCTGAGATATGGTTGGAGCGGGCCGGCTATCCGGCAGTTTGCCGGTTCAGGCGCAGGCCATGATTCGCGGCACGGTTAATGCCCGAAATGAAGCGATCGTTCGAATTCGGCTGCGCGGTCTAACCGGCATTGAAGACGACATCGACTTCCTCATCGACACCGGCTTCGATGACACTGTGGTATTGCCCGAATCCGTAGCCGTGCGCCTAGGGTTTTTTCACATGGGAAGCGGCCCGGCAATTTTGGCCGATGGAAGCTTGGAACGCGTCGAGATTTATCTCGGACAGATATTCTGGAAAGGAGCATTCGAGGACATTGCGTTGAACTGCATCGGCGGTGAAGGCCTCATCGGCACGGGTCTGCTCAACGGCCACGAGCTGCGCGTCGAAGTCACGCCAGGTGGGATGGTCGAGGTGAAGGAGCTTCCGTAAAATCCGCTCTCCTTAACTACCTTTAGGAACCCCTGCCGTGGCCTCTCCCTTTCTCGGTGAATTCTGCGGCACGCTGATCTTGATCTTGCTCGGCGACGGCGTCGTCGCGGGCGTGTTGCTGGCGAAATCAAAAGCGCACAACGGGGGTTGGATTGTCATCACTGCGGGTTGGGCCTTTGCCGTGGTCTGCGGCATCTTCGTCTCCAAGGCGCTGGGCGGGCCGGGCGAACTCAATCCCGTTGGTCCGCTGGCGGGAATGATTGTGAGTGGCGAGTCGGCCCGCAAAACGCTGGAAGTGATCGCCGGCGAGTTCAGCGGCGCGTTCTGCGGCGCCGTGCTCGTGTGGTTGCATTACCTGCCCCACTGGGCGGAAACGAAAGACCAAGGGGCCAAGCTCGCCGTTTTCTGCACGGCCCCCGCGATTCGAAATTACCCCGCCAACTTCATCAGCGAATTCATCGCCACGTTCGCCTTGGTCTTCATTGCCACTGCCGTTGGCAACTCGATGGCTGCTGACGGCCTGCGTCCGCCCCTCGTTGGCCTGATCGTGTGGGCCGTTGGCCTTTCCCTGGGCGGCACCACCGGCTACGCCATCAACCCCGCCCGCGACCTCGGCCCGCGCCTCGCCCACGCGCTGCTGCCCATTGCGGGCAAGGGTGGTTCGGACTGGGCCTATGCCTGGGTGCCGGTCGCCGGTCCGTTCTTGGGTGGGCTGGCTGCGGTGGCGGTTTTCAAGCTACTATCGTCATAAAAACATTCGGCGCTGGTCGCGAATGCTGGTTACAATCAGGTTGAACCCTTTTGTCGAAGAGAGGATTGCCATGGAAGCCGCACACACACACCGTCCACCCGCAGAACTCCGACATTTGGGTGAAGGCGTCCTGCGAGACGTCGTGGCGAGAACGCTGACTGCGGAGGACCACGGCAAATTCATCGCAATCGCCGTTGACTCCCAGGATTTCGAATTGGATCAAAACGACTATCAAGCGGTCAAACGGCTGTTAGATCGGCAACCAGGCGCAGAAATCTGGTTGGCTCGCGCTGGCTTTCGCACTGCCTATCGCATCGGATAAACGCCGTGATGCAAGGCACTGTCAACGCAGCCCTCGAAGCCGTGATTGTTTTGCGGCTGCGCGGCGCAACTGGTGTCGCGCGCGATGTCGAAGCTGTCATCGATACGGGCTTCAATGGCACGGTGTGCCTGCCCGCGCACTTGGCGACTGCGATCGGCATGGTGCGTCTCGGCCGGAGTCTCGCGACACTCGCGGATGGGACGGAGGCCGATTATGAGGTCTTTGCTGGCGAACTCGAATGGTTTGAAGGATTTGAGTATGTGATTGTCACCGCCGTTGGGGATTCTGTCCTGCTTGGGATGTCGCAGTTGTTGCGGAGCGAATTGCGGATTGAAGTGAAGACTGGCGGCGCTGTCGAAATTAACCAACTCCCGTAGAGCGCAATGGGCCATTTCCTCTACGGTTCCGGCGGGTACCCGACACTCCCTATCCACTCGCGTTCAGCAATCATTCTTAGCAGCATCAACCTGCGCAGCGCGTCATACCCGCGGTCATTGGGGTCTTCGAGGTTGAAGTAATACCAGTAGTGGTCATCGGGACAATGCTACTCCGCCCCCGGCTTAACCTTCTCGCGCGGCTGATACGCGCTGCTATCGATCAGCATGTAGCCGGCCCAGAAGAACGGGTGGTCGGGCTTGAACTCGTCGAGCGTGGCGGGGACGCGGAGGCGGCCTTCTTCGCGGGGATCGAGCGACGTGCCGCGGAGCAGTGTGATGCTGCGGCGGTGCGCTTCAGCGGCGGAAAGGTGGGGCAGTTCCTGGGCATATTCGCGAACGAAATCACTCGTGCTGCGGCCGCCCACGCGCCAGCGGGAGAGGAGCATCGAGCGACTACCCGAAGCCATCAGGCCGCAGACAGACAGGAACATCTCTTCACCGGTGCCACCTTTTTTTAGACCGTATTCCATGGGCGTGTGGAAGGTGGGAAGAACAAGTTGCTCGGGGCAACCCCACGGGAGCATCATCCAGTCGCTCAAGGCCGCGCCCGGTTTGCCGCGGTCGAGTTGCAGCGGGGACCAACCGAAGGGAAGTTTTTCAGCGTCTTCAATATCGGTGAGCATTACCAGGCGGTCGAACTGCGTGCCCAGCAGACCGCCGGGAACCGCCGCTGCTTCGCGCAGAACCGTCGAGCCAGGCAGCGCGCCCGCCAGTTGCTCGGCAACGCCGGCAGCCACGGCTTCATCATCACGGGGCAGAATCTTGCCCGCGATGATGGCAGTCCGCGAGAGTGGCTTCTGGCCGCGCTTGTCGCCCAGGACCAGCGACATGGTCGGTGCGTAACGAATGTTGAGGTGCGAAATCAGCGGAGCGCCCGTTTCACTGCCTGGAAGCGGCAGCGCTTCAAACGGCACATACCAGAGCAGGCCATCAGGGACGATGATCAGTTCTTTGTACTTAGCCCAATCTTCGGCGCGAGCGCCGTTGCTCAGCTTCTTCAGCATCGCGGCGGCGGGTGTTTTCCAGGCGTCGGATTGCAGGTCTTCAATGGCCACCGGTTGATTGCGATCAAATAGTGAAAGCTTTTTGAGCACGTCCATCAGTTCGGTCCGCAACTTGGCAGGAGCGCCGAGCGGGAAGTAGGCGTACTGATCGTTCGTGAAGGCGAAGCCGTGCAAATTGCTGCTGGTCTGGAAGAAAGCCAGTACCAGGCTACCCGGCGGCAAGTCCTTCTGCGTATCCTTCACCGCCCGTAACGGCGGGAAGGGCTGTTCGGCGGCGACGCGGGCCAGGCCAATTTGATTGAGCAGCGTTTCTTGCCCGCCACTGGCGTTGCCGAGCTTCAAGAACAACTCGGCCTGCTTCTTTTGGTCCGCTTCGTTGGCCGGGAGCAGCGGCAGTTGTTCGAGCGCGGTGCGGGCGGCGGTCGCTTGCTGGTTCAAGTCCTTATAGGCCGCAAAGCGATTGAGCAGGTCTTGCTTTTGCAATTGTCCCGGTTCATCGAGCAGTTCCTTCGGCGCTTGCAATACCCAGCGGAGCGCGAGCAAGCGACCACCCAGGGGGAGAATTGCATGGAAGCGATGCCGACGAATGCGGTCCGCAATCTCCAGTGCTTTTTCCAATTCCTTGCGAGCCAGCGCTAGTTCAAACCAATGTTCCATCGGGATCGCGTGGGGCGTCGATTGAATGGCCATCACTTCCAGCGGATCGACCTGCCAATCGCGGGGCCGCGGCTCGCGGAGGACGTTGGCATACAGCAGGTCAGCCAGCCGTTCGGTCACGCCGCCAGACGTGAACATCCGATCGGCGACCGCGATTTGAAACAGTCCCGGCGAAGCCACCCGTTGATACTTGAGGGCCGCGACCAGCGCGGTCCCGCCGCCTGTCGTGTTCCCTTGAGCCAGTTGAATGCGGGCCGCTTGATAGTTGATGCGGCAGCCGAGTATGCCGTTCGCGCCTTCCGCGCGCGCCAGATTGGTGCGGGCCTGGCCAATGCTGTTGCTGGCGTTATTCAAGTCGCCGGTGGCCGCGAGGTTTTCTGCCAGGCCCGTGAGCAAAGTCACATTCAGCGTGCGCATGCGTTTGGCTTTCGCCCACACAATCGCGGGACCGATCGGCGCGAAGACACCCGGCTGCCCCGACATGACATACGTCGATTGGGCGAGGCGAAATGCTTCTTCCATCACATCGAAGCGGTCGAACCAGGCAGCGGAGTAAGTCGCTTCCAGGAAGTAAGTGAGCGCGGCTTCGTATTTTTCCTGATCGAAGGCGATGCGCCCCAGTTCGAGTAGGGCCATTGAAGTGAGCGGATGATCGTACACGCCACCGGCCAGCAAACCGCGCTGTAACTCCGAAATGGCTTGCAGCGGCTTGTTGGCGGCATTCAGAGCCATGCCGAGTTGAATCTCGCACAGGCACTGCGCCCAGTGATTGGGCGGACCAGGACGGCGCGAGAGACCATCGACCAGCAACCCGGTGAGCTGATCGTGTTCACAGGTTGGACCCATCAACTCGCCGCGGCGACGAATGGCAAGCGCCAGACAACGCGAAATTTCCATCACATTCGCGGGACGAAGCGAAGGAGGCGCGATGACACCCCCTTGCGCCGCGGCCGCTTGATTATTGAGCTGGCCCATTAAGACTTGCAGCTTCTCCGGATAGCGGCCGATTTTCATCGGCCGCGTCGGCGCACCCCAGGTGATGGTCACCCGCTGATTGTTTTCCGGGTCGATGCCGGCGGGAAACTCCACCCGCAGCAGCCAATCGCGCTGGGCGAGAAACAATTTGCAGGCCGCGTTGTATTGGTCGAGCGCGTCGGGCAAATCACCCATCTGGTAATAGCACTCGCCCATCATCGTGTGGTAGCAAATCGCATCGACCCAGCGACCATCGACGCTCACCAGCCCGCCCCGCGCGGAATCGCGAAAGCCCTTCAGCCCGGAGCTATAATCGCCGTCGTAGAAGGAGCCGAACATCTGGAAATACTGGTCATTCGGCAGCGTGCGCATGCCCACAATCTGGGCGTTCGCCAGACCCGCGGAGAGGAAGCTCGCCGAACAGAGCAGCGCAGCCAACAGCAAACGGCCGTAAAATCGATTCATCGCTCGGCACCCCTTCCGGACCAACCCCGCGCCCCAGTTCCGTCTTCGATTGTACGTTGCCAGGGAAGGGGAGTGGGGAAGTGGGAGAGGGGGAGTCGGGGGGATTGACGAGTGATGAGTGATGATTGTTGACTGCAGATTGTTGGAAAGCGGCCTGTTCGGGCGGTAGTGATTGAAGTGAGAAACCCAATTCCAACGATTCTGCCCCTAAGAATCTTTCCTGCGTTCCCCTCAACAATCGCCAATCATCAATCGCCAATCGTCAATTCCCCTTTTCTCCCCCTCGCCCTCTCTCCCCCTCCCCGGCTAGCATTGTGCAAATGGACCCAGGCCGCAAAACGTTAATACCGCGAACAACGAGGAGCAAAAACCCGTGCGCGTCATCATCGAAATCGATGCTCAGGCAGCCAGCCGGCGGGCGGCGCGGTTCGTCGCCGATCTGGTGCGGAAGAAGCCGAATTGCGTGCTCGGACTGGCCACCGGCAGCACGCCGCAGAGCACCTATCGCGAACTGATTCGCCTGCATCAGGAAGAGGGTCTGGACTTCTCGCAGGTGCGAACGTTTAACCTCGATGAATATGTGGGCTTGGGACCCGCTCACCCGCAAAGCTATCGCTGTTTCATGCAGCAGAATCTGTTCGACCAGATCAACATCCCGCCGGCTCAGACGCATGTGCCCGATGGGCGAGCGCTCGATTTTGAAACGCACTGCCGGCAGTATGAGCAGTTGATCAAAGACGCCGGCGGTATCGACCTGCAAATTCTCGGCGTCGGAACCGATGGACACATTGCTTTCAACGAACCGGGGTCGTCGCTGGGGAGTCGCACCCGGCTGAAGACGCTGGCGACCGAGACCATCCGCGACAACGCCCGCTTCTTCGGCGGCGAAGACAAAGTGCCGCGTTTGGCCGTCACAATGGGCGTGGGGACCATTCTCGAATCCCGCCGCTGCCTGTTCCTGGCCTTCGGTCCCCACAAAGCCATCGCGGTCCGCGACACTGTCGAGGGGCCCAT
Organism: Anatilimnocola sp.; assembly: GCA_043744755.1. Taxonomy (GTDB): domain Bacteria; phylum Planctomycetota; class Planctomycetia; order Pirellulales; family Pirellulaceae; genus Anatilimnocola. The sequence goes on along the minus strand of JAYTUF010000722.1, from coordinate 6,549 downwards.
CACCGCACAAGTCACCGCGTCCGCCTTGCAACTTCACCGCGAAGTCATCGGCGTCTTCGACGAAGCCGCCGCGCGACTCTTAGTGCGGCGCGACTACTACTCCGAAGTCGAACGAGCCCAGTGCCTTCTGGAAGCAGGTCAACTCCGCGCCCTGGGGATTGGCGTGCAGTGATGTTCAATTGCAGGGCGTACTGGAACTGCCAAACGTGGCGGCGTCTTTCGAGAACGGTTAACTAAAGGGCCGCCGTGAAGAAGCGGACGGCGAAGAAGAAGGGCTAGGCGATGCTCACCGAGGCGGAAGCAATTTACATCGCCAAGCGATACGCTGCTGTGCATGGAAATGAGTGGCAAGGTCCGGCTCAAATCCAGCTTCGGGATTCGTACCATTTCCACGGCGCGACCATACATTCGCCGGCGTGGATTGTCACAACAAATGCCAGCGAGAACGGCAGCAACCTTATCACAACGGTAGAGGCGCAAACGGGCGAAGTAATTTGGACTGTGTGGCTCTGCCCTTGACGATTGCGGCAGTAACGGCGGGTAGCGGTTTTTTCGTGGGTTTATCAAGTATAACATCCCGCGCAACAGAACCCTTCTAACGGGGGCTGGTGGCGAAAAACTGGCGGGGTTTTTCGCCACGACCCAGCGCCCCAGCCGGGCGCCATGCTCCGTTGCTGGCGAAAAACTCGGCTGGTTCTTCGCCAGATGGGACGCTGCGACGTCCGGCTCCAAGGCGTCCCGCCTGTCACATTTCGGCAAAATTCCCGCTAGGAAGTTAGGCACCGTTCGGTTGCCACCTTTTCTAAAAAATATCGCGTTCGCGGGAAGCAGGAGCAGAGCGACGGCCATTTTCTATAAGAGTAAGGGACAAGACACCGCCGGTTGGGACAAAACAACGCACACGCAAACCGTGAAAGAAGGCAAAGACAAGCTCATCACGCTGGCCGGTTACGACCTGGCGGGCTTTTATGTGGTTTCGAGCGACCCTTCCATTTGCACCATCCACGAGCGGGTGCCGGAGAATGCCCCTAAGTTGCTGATGGAGCGGACGTTTGTCATCACCGCGATTCGCGACGGGGCCTGCGAGATTCAAGCCCTGTATTCAGCCACAAACAAGACGGTGCTGGCCTCGGCGAAGATCGTCGTTAGCAACGTCAAGATGGCCGCCAAGCCGGTCTTCTTCCCCGGCGAGCGGATGAAGGGAGATTGCCGCATGGGAACGATCTTCGTGGTCGGCGGCAACGGCGAACACTACGACGCCGCCGGTGGTTCGCCCGCGGCTTACAAGGACAATGGCGGTCACACTTCCGATCCGACCCCGCCCAGAACTTACGTGCTCGGCGCTCAACATCACGCTACCACCGGCACATGGCCCAACTCGGCCATTCCCTTCGGGGCCGCCCTTCGCCTGGGCACGGAGCCGGGCCGCGTCGAGTATCAGGTCGGCGGCAACGTCTGGGCGGCTGTGAACGGTCCCAAGGGCGTCATCGTCAAATACATGAAGGAGTTTGCCCGCAAAGACGGCCAGACGCGGACGACGGAAAGCTGTGACAAGGATCTGGCGGAACTGTTGTTCAACGTGGACAAGAAAACGCTGCGGGTCAATCACTGGGACCAGAACGACTTCGGTCGCTGGGCTTGGAACATGACGGTCAACGGCGGCATCAGCCCGTACTACGTGCATACCACCCCGATGAATGAATAGCAGACCATCAACGGGAAGGAGGTGCCGATCACCAACTCGCACGGCTGCGTCCACATCACGCCCAAGACCCGCGACCAGATGATCGCCGATGGGTATTTGAAGCGCGGGACGATTTTGGAGGTGCGTAAGTACAGCGACGTGGCGCCCTTGTCGGTGGGCAATGGAGGAACGGAGAAATACGGCTGCAGGATCGAATATCGGGAATATATCGCTCTTGCGGTGCCTCGTAATGACGTTGCAGTTGGGTCAAATTTGTCCCGGCGGTCAGCGGGGAAAAAAGACGATATATTTTGGGTGGGGCCGCGAACCTAAACGGTTCTGGGGCGTCTAAGCTGGCAGGAAGTGCGTGGGGACGACACTATTATTTGCCGTTTTCACTCGCACTTGGTACGATTAGTTTGGTTTTATCGAGCGGAAGTTAGCCAATTTTTGCTGGCAGAAGCATTGCTGGCGAAGGGAACGACGGGCTTTGCAGGCCCTCATTCGCCTTCTCCGGATCTTCTTTTGGCGTCCATTGCGTCTAATCACACTCTGGAGTTGTGTTGTAGTTTTTCCGTGTCTCTCGTGAGCAGGGCACTCATTGCAGTGTCTCCTTGCCTCGCGCGAAGGGAGCTTCGTCATGCGCAGCATCATCAATACCATCGCCATCGTGACGCGTAACGTCGTCGCCGCGAATCGCCAGGCCGTCTCGGCAGTGGCAGGTATGGGTACGCTGCGCAGCGCCGATTCCCATCCGCGCCATCTGTATGCCGGATCGGCAGGAATAAAGCGCACCAAATCGCCCGGTTGTGAAGAACAACCAGCGATCTGGATGGCGTGGTTTCCTAGCCAGCTATTCCGGGATTTGGTCCCCGCCGTTGACCTTACCAGTCAACGCGGCAGGACATCATCCCGGAGCCGGCGTCCGCAAGGGTTCAGAAGTTTGTTGTTAGGTGGCTAAGTAAGTCCCTCAACAAATTTGCTCCAAGCGGATGCCAGCCGGGCTGAATGTGGTTGTTCCACATTCACACACGCCCGCCGCTGTTGCCGCTCGTAGCTTCCACCTGCACTGCACATACGCCGCCTTCGGCCCGATCTCCGCTGCTTCTGTCTTAACCAGACACATGCTCGCAGGATTCGGTTCGCGAGGTAGCGATGTGCTCCACACGAGAGAACATCAACATGAACGGTATTGAGCAGAACGAGGACTTGGAACTGATCGAGCTGGTACACGCTGCGCAGCAGGGCAACCGGGCTGCGTTCGGCCGGCTGTTCGAGCGGTTCGAGCGGCATGTGCTGGCGATTGCGATCCGCCGGCTGGGCGACTTCGCCGAGGCGCAAGAGCTGTGCCAGGACGTGTTCATCCAGGCTCTGACGAAGATCGGTCAACTGCGGCAGCCGGAGGCTTTCGCGGGCTGGCTGCGGTCGATCACGAACCGGATGGCGATCAACCGGGTCGTGCGCAAGTCGCACGATCAGCCGCTGGATAACGAAGCCCTGGAGCAGAAGTGCATCGAGGAGCAGACGCCGCTCGAGTTCGCCATTGAAGGCGAGCGGAAGGTCCGCGTGCGGGAGGGCCTGGCTCAACTGGGCGTGGTGGACCGCGAAACGCTCGAGGCCTTCTACGTCCGCGGTCAGTCGCTGGTCGAGATGGCCACGGAGTTCGACGCGCCCCTGGGCACGATCAAGCGCCGCCTGCACGTCGCCCGCAAGCGGCTGGCCAAGCACGTCGAAGAACTGGTCGCGGTGTAATGACCGGTGGGGCGCGCTATTCACTTAGCGCGCCCTTCTTTGTAACTGGCGAGAGTGTTTTCTTAGCCACCGGCTTCAGCCGGTGGACCCGACAAGAAGAGGTGCCGGCTTTAGCCATAAATTCCCCAGCGGTTGCGAAATGGCAACGCCGGTTTCGAGATGGCTAAAGCCGGGTCTTCTATTCGCTCCGTCCACCGGCTGAAGCCGGTGGCTAAGAAGAGCGAGGCTTTGGCGGTCAATGCTGCCTGCGACTGAACTCTTAGGAAAAACGCAATTTGTAGATCAAACTTTCACCAACGGTGGATCCTCCGGCGCATACGAAATCTGCCCGTCCGTCAAATTCTTGATCTCGATCGCCGGGCCATAGGTTCGCTTGACCAGTCGAAAGCTGAAGGGAATGATCGCGGAAACCAGTTCCGCTTGGTCTTCCAGCTTCGAGCAACCAACTTCGGCCATCTTGCCGGCAGCGGGGCGCAGGAGAGTCAACCGCCAGGGATTGCGATCCACGATGAGCAGTTCGCGGGTGTTGACCTGGGCATAGAAATCGAGCTTGTCCCAAGTGCGATCGTTGTCGCTGGCGATCTCGACGGCGAAATCCGGACCGCCCTCCCAATGCGTACCGTGAAACTTCGCAGTCGTTGTATGCAGATACACAACCACGTCGGGCCCCCGATAATTCTGCGTCCAACCGTCGGCCCGATCGCTGACATTGCACCCGGGCACGGCTTGACCCAATGCCTGCCGGCGGATCGCCGCATGTAAACAAGTAATGAGATCGCCCACAATTTCCTGGTGACGCCATTCTGGCAACGGCAAAATAACATAGACTCCGTCCCAAACTTCGTCGTAACGATCCTGCCCCAGCGCGCGGCGGGCGGCGAGAAATTGTTCTTCGGCGTGAATATCGAGTATGAGAGTGGTCATAGATAAACTTCTTTGCACCTAGTTCAACTTGGGTCCCACTGCTGGCGCGTGCCAGATGCGGCCGTCACGGGTGTGTTTGACTTCAATCTCCGGATTCCCGTCGCGCCAAATCAGGCGGAAGTTAAGCGGCAACACCTGCGAACCAATCGCGCGATCACTGACGCTGGATGAGGAGCCGACTTCCACCATCTTGCCTTTGTCCAGCCGCAGCAGGGTCAGTTCCCAAGGATCGCGGTCAATGATCAGCAGCTCGCGGGTGTTGACCTTCGAATAGAAATCGAGCTTCTCCCAAGTGCGATCGTCTTGGCTGGCAATCTCGACGGCAAAATCGGGCCCGCCGATCGAATGGGCTTTGCGGATGACCGCGGGATTGCCGGGCAGAAACACCGCAGCGTCTGGACAGCGAAAATTCTTCTCCCAGTCCGCGTCGCGATCGCTGATATTGCAGCCAGGAAAGGCCTCACCGCCAAAATCCTCGCGGGCAACCAGGTTCAGAATGTAGGTAAGTTCGCGGAGTACCCGCTGATGTTCAAAATTCGGATCAGGCGACACGACATAAACTCCTTCCCAAACTTCATCGTGCAGATCATGCCCATTCGCCCGCCGCTCGGCGATGAATCGCTCTTCGATCCGGCTGTTGATGATCAACGTTGTCATGAAAATTCCCCGCGGATGCGTGTTACGGAATCAAGCCGGCTCGCGTCAGCGCATTATACTATCTTGCGCGAACACGAGCCGCTCATCTGCCTTCTTTCATTGAGTCGCCATCTATGTCAACCGACACTCACACCAGCGTGCAACAACTCAAAGACCTGATGCGGGCCTTTGTTGATGAGCGGGATTGGCGGCAGTTTCATTCGCCCAAGAACCTGAGCATGTCGCTGGCCATCGAGGCGGCCGAGCTGATGGAGCATTTTCAGTGGATCGACGTACACGCCTCGCGGCAAGTGAAGGACGATCCCGCCAAACTGGCTGCTATTGGCGAAGAGCTCGCCGATGTGCTCTGCTATGCCCTCGCGCTGGCGAATGAACTAGGCCTGGAAATTGGCGAGATTGTGCAGGCCAAGATGCAGAAGAACGCGATCAAGTATCCGGCCGCCGAATTTCGTGGACGGTATGGCAAGGACCAGTAGGTCTATTGGATGGGATGCTCGGCAATGAATCGCTGCACAATCGGCACGATGCGCTCGTGGGCATCTTCCACCACATAATGCCCGCAGTCCTCGAACTCATGCACTTCCGCGGCGGGCCAGTGTTTTTGAAAGCGGTGCAGGCAGCGCGGATCAAAGCACCAATCGCGCATGCCCCAGATCAGCGAAATGGGTTTGCTCTGCAGGGTCCAGAGTTGCGACTCGATCTCGGCTAACTTCTGACCGGTGGGATGGCGGCGCGTGAACGGAATGTCTTTCACGAACTGATAGGTGGCGATGCGATTTCGCCAACTGTCGTACGGCGCGAGCAGGCCCGCTTGCACTGCGGGCGTCATCCGCTCCGGCTTCTCGATGGCCATGCGGAGCGCCGCGCGAGCGAACAAGTTGAAGCCCTGAATGGCGACCCGGCCAAAGATCGGGATGCGACAAGCGGCGATGCGATAGGGCACATACATGGGCGGGAACGCCCCCGTGTTGAAGAGCACAATCCGCGCGAACCGCTCCGGCATCTTGAGCAAAGCGCCGAGACCAATCGCTCCGCCCCAATCGTGAGCGAGGAGTGTGATGTTTTTCAGATCAAGTTTTTCCACGAGCTCGGCTAGGTTATCGATGTGTTGTTCGAGTTGATACCGATACCGCTGCGGCTTATCGCTCAGGCCGCAGCCGATGTGATCGGGGACGACGCAGCGCTGTTCGTCGCGCAGGCTGAGCACCAGGTTCCGCCAATAGAACGACCAGGTCGGATTGCCATGCACCATCAGCAGCGGTTGCGCGTTTGAAATCAGGCCCGCCGCCTCATCCAAGTAATGCATCCGCGCACCGCTACTGGTGGGCAGGAAGTGCGAATCGAAAGGGTACAGCGGCCGCCAGTCAGCAGACATCAGGACTCAGAATAATCAGGGAAAACGCGGGCCAATTTGGTTCACGAACGGTACTCTCGATCATAGAGTTCAGCGCGTGTTTGCGATATGATACGGGCGCTGAAGATCGTCGTCTTTCGCTCCGCGAAAGAACGTTCTTTCGCTCCGCGAAAGAACG
>JAYTUF010000721.1:0-4346 GCA_043744755.1 Anatilimnocola sp. | reverse complement strand
CTCACCGCGCGGCTCGCGCCACCGGCAGTCGTCCGCTGTCTCGAACCCTATCGTGAGCGGAATCAAAACAAATTAGGTGGCGCAATGGTCCTCTTCCTCGGCGTGCCGGAGGACGAAGTGGCCGGCGAGTCCTTCACGCATCATCAGTTGCTGCAGCAGTACAACGGCCGGTTGGGGAATGGCAACAACATGTTTGTTTCCGTTTCTGCGCCCGGCGATCAATTGAGTGCGCCGGCCGGGCATCGCGCCGTGATGATCTCCACGCACTGCGAATTGGCTGAATGGGAAGGGCTCTCGCCTACGGAATATGCCACGCGGAAGACAGCGCTCGGCGACAAGCTGCTGAATTTCGCGCGGCGCGTCTATCCGCAACTGGGAACCCGCGCGGTGGTCTGCGAACTGGGTACTCCGCGAACCTTCGAGCGCTTCACGCGTCGCCCGCGCGGGGCAGTCGGCGGATTTCGCCAAGGTCTGAGCAACTCAAATCAAAACGCCATTCCGCATCGCTTGCCCGTCCCCGGCTTTTGGCTCGCCGGCGACACGACCTGGCCAGGCCTCGGCACCGTGGCTTGCGTTCACGGCAGCCGGATTGTGGCGGAAGGAATTCTGGCGAGCCTGCCGCCCGGCAAGCAACGGTCGCGCTCGATCCAGCTCACGCAGGAACTTAAGCATGTCCCCCAGCGCTCTGCTGATAAACCCGTCACCGTCCGTTAACACTGCTGCGGCGGCAAAGCCCACACTTCCCACCCTGCACGAACTCGGGGCCGATCTGCTGCAAACGACTCCTTGGCAGCGGCGCTGGGCTCTCGCGCGACCATTCGTGCTGATCGCGCTATTTGCTGCAACATGGTCGCTCGGTTGGTGGTGGCTCGCGCCGCTCGTTGTGTTTTTGATTTTCATCGCGATCGTCACCGTAACGCACGACGTGGTACATGGCTCGCTCGGCCTGACGTCGCGACAAACCGAGTGTTGGCTGTTCCTGCTGGGGACCGTGCTGTTCGAGAGCGGACACGCCTATCGCGCTACTCATCATCAGCATCATCGGGTCTTTCCAGGACCCAACGATCCCGAAGGAGATCCCGCCCGCATGACGCTGCTGCAGGCCATTCTTTGGGGCCCGCTGTTTCTTCCCAAACTGTGGCTATGGGCCTATCGGGAGCAAGCGAATGACCCCAGGCAGCGACGTTGGCTCCTCGGCGAGGCGGCGTGGGCGCTCGCATTTCCGTTGTTGGCCGTCGCGATCTGGCCTTGGTCGGCGGCGCCCGCTGCCTATTGGCTGTTAGCTCTGGTGGGTAGTTGGGTTTATCCGCTCCTGACGGTTCATCTGCCCCATCATGGCTATGGTGCTTCTCCGTTGCAGCACAGCGGCACGATTCGGGGCGTCGTCATCCCGAGGTTGTTTCTCGAATTGACTTATCATCTGGAGCATCATCTCTATCCCGCGGTTCCCAGTCATCACCTCGCGGAGTTATCGCAGCGTTTGGAACCGACATTGGTGGCGGGCGGCGTGGTGCCCAGATGGCTGCCGTGACAATGGCTGCCTTGACCACCTTGTCACTTTGTCACCTTGTCACCTAAAATTCCAGGCTTCCGCACAGCGCACCAACGAAAAACTCTCTCGACCTTCAGGTTGTCATGAAAGCCATCGCCGTTTATCCGGGCCAGAAGCACAGCGTTCACCTTGAGGACATTCGCAAGCCGGAAATCACCGACGTTCCCAATGAGAAGGGAATTCTGGTCCGCGTGCTGAAGGTGGGCGTCGATGCGACGGACCGGGAGATTAACGACGCGCTCTATGGCCACGCCCCGCCCGGTGACAAGCACATGGTGCTGGGGCATGAGTCGTTCGGAGTCGTCGAGCAAGTCGGCAAAGCGGTGAAGCGGCTCAAAGTGGGCGATTATGTCACGGCGACTGTTCGCCGGCCGGGCAAGTCGATTTACGACATGATCGGCACCTACGACATGACCAGCGAAGAGACGTATTACGAGCGGGGCATCAATCTGCTGCACGGTTATCTGACCGAATATTTCGTTGATCACGAGGATTACATCGTCCGCGTGCCGGGGGGTCTGAAGCACTTGCATGTGCTGATGGAACCGATGAGTTGCGCTGCCAAGGCGGTGCAACAAGCCTACGAAGTGCAGCGGCGGATGCGGGTTTGGAGTCCGAAGATGGCCTTCGTATTCGGCGTGGGACAGATTGGCTTGCTCTCGGCGCTGATCCTCAAGCTGCGGGGCCTCGAAGTCTATTCACTGGCTCGTTCGAAAGAGGGCACCCTGAACAGCAAGATTGTGCAGGGACTCCATGCGACTTATGTCAGCACTGCGGATACGAGTATCGACGATCTGGTGAAGAACGTCGGCAAACCGGACCTGATCATCGACGCGACGGGCAGCAGCCAGATGGCCTTCGACGGCATGCGTTGCCTGGGCCTCAACGGCGTGCTCGTCTGGACGAGCATCACGGGCGCCGATCGGCAGATCGAGGTCAAGTCGGACAAGATCAACCTCGAATGGGTGCTAGGCAATAAACTTCTTCTCGGCAGCGTGAACGCCAACCGCGAACACTTTGAAGCGGGCATCCGCGATTTGGCTCTGGGCGAAATGATGTACCCCGGCGTCGTGCAGCAGATTCTCACGAACCCCGTCGAGGGGCTGGACAATTACGAGCAGATGATGAAGCTACTGACCAATGAGAAGGCCGCGCTGAAGGTGTATGTAAACGTCGCCGCGGAGTAATTGGCTGATGAGGTCCACGATCCGAGCCGCCGCCGTGCAGATGTGTGCTGCGCTCTCGAAGCGCGACAATCTTATCGAGGCCGAACGGCTGGTGAAGATCGCGGCCGCGCAGGGCGCTGAGTTGATCGTGCTGCCGGAGCTCTTCAACCTCTATGGCAGCTTGACGCAAGTAGCAGCCGAGGCGGAACTGCTCGATGGCGCGACGGCGCTGCTCTTAAGTCGCCTCGCGGTCGAGCAGCGAGCCTGGCTCGTAGGCGGGAGCTTTGCAGAGATCGGCATTGGCGGCAGGGCGTTCAATGCCTGCCTGACGTTCGATCCACAGGGGAGAGTGCGCGGGCAATATCGCAAAATGCACCTGTTCGATGTCGATCTGGGCGAAACTTTAAGAGTGCAAGAATCCGATCACCTCATTCCCGGCCAGGAGATCACTTGCCTCGAAACGGATTTGGCGAAAATCGGCATATCGATCTGTTACGACCTGCGATTTCCCGAACTTTACCGCGAACAATCGCGGCGCGGCGCTGAAGTCTTGTGCATCCCCGCGGCTTTTACGCAGGCCACCGGCCGGGATCATTGGGAGCTGCTGGTGCGGGCCCGGGCGGTCGAGAGTCAGTGCTATGTGATCGCCGCGAATCAGGTGGGGCAGCATGCGGCGGGAAGTGTTAGCTACGGCCACTCCCTGATCGTCGATCCCTGGGGAAAACTTCTTGCCGAAGCATCGGGCGCTGGGCCGGACGTGATTGTGGCCGACATTTCGGGCGATTATCTGTCAGAAGTGCGCCGTAAGTTGCCAGCTTTGCAACATCGACGTCTGATGTAAATGCGCATTATCTCGCAAGTAAATGATGATCATAATATCGAATAATACGTTGAGAAGATTTCGATAAGTGTCGTCGCTCTATTCTGTATAATCTGGGCTGCCTCGAACTGAAAACAGACAGATTCTGTCATTAGACGCGCTGCTATCACTGCTATCGGGGGTTTAAAAATTCTGCGGGTATCCTTGCTTGACAACGGCCCGTTACTTCGCACAATGTCGCAAGTCGGATCGATTGCCGGAACAATACGCTCGACATGATGATGAAGAGGCATCTAAGCCTGATTGATGATGCTCGCAAGAATCCCATCGCCCCTGTAACTGATCATCCTGGGTTTGATCAACACAGCGGGTCTATTCGCTGACATCTGGTTTGTGCAGAGCATCACTTCATCATTGATCACGTAGTTGTCCGGCCGGTCAGTTTGTGGCTTGCCACATAGCGCTAATGCCCTCATCAGGGCAAGGAACTGCGCTGGTGGTAGGTCCGCAAGATTGGCTGAGGTGATTCGGCGGCCGGAGAGATTCGGCAATAAGGCACAAAGCTACTGGGGGCCGGCGACTGAGTGGAACGACAGTCGGCGACTCTGGTCGTGGAACGGAGGCCCCCCCATGGTTTTTGTTTTTGGATTCTTGCTTTTGAATCAAAGTGTGGCCTCTCCCGCGAAGGAACTCGCTAGAATGGGTTCATGGCGAATTGCTTGATTGGCTTAGGCTCGAACCTCGGAGACCGCGGCGCGAATTTGCAGTCCGCGGCTGAGCAACTCTCCAACCTCCCGCAGACCACTCT
>JAYTUF010000720.1:0-17104 GCA_043744755.1 Anatilimnocola sp. | reverse complement strand
CAAAAACGAGCGTGGGAATGAACAACAGTGCCAGGAGCAACCAGAGCTTTTGCATGGCAGTCCTTTCTGAGTAGTAATGGCGAGGGGCGCGAAAGGCGACAATCATTTGATCAACGTGATTATGTACCGCTTGCCGATGCTGCGGGGCTGTTCCTCGGCCAGGATCGGCAATTCGAGCACGACTTCGTTCCCCTTCACTTCGTAGGGGAACGGTAACCGAGTGACGGGGTTTGGGGGGACCGGCACAACGCTGATGTCGCTCAGCGAGTTCGGCAACTTGCCGGTGGCCGCCGCATGCATCCGTATCGCTTCGACTGCCTGTAGCGCCGCGAGCTGCCGCGGGCCGCGAATTTCTGCCCGGTGAACGGCCAACGTCGCCGGCAAGAGCATTTGGGCAATCGGCAGGCCTTGCGTGCCGAAGTAGACGCCGGCCCCCAATTGCCTCTTCTGCAAGGCTTCCATTTGCATGGCAACTTTCAGGCTTTCGGGGTATGGCAAGAGTGCGGCTTTGAAACCATCGTCAAACGACTCGCGCGTTCTGCGGGCGGTTTGAATGGCGACCACCTGAGCCACCGACATGGCCTCGACTCGTTTGGCATCCATTCCTTCCGCAATCAGTTCCGCCTTCGCGGTGGGATAGACCTTGGCGATCATCAGCATCAGCCCCGCGCGTTGCAACCAATCGGGCGTATTGGAATTCGCCATATCGCTTGAGAGCTTGCCCATTTCCGCCACCGCGGCTTCCAGCACTCGTTGCCACTCCTGCGGCGAACGGTCCACGGTTTCAGCATCTTTGAGGAACGGAAACATCTGCTCGGGAAAACCGCGTTCGAATTCAAACGCGCGGCGGACATCGATCAGCGGATTGGGCAGCGCCGCGATGGCCCAGTACAGATTGGGTGAACCCGGCGCTTCAATCAATTCGACAAGCTGCTCATGCATGGTAGACGCGATGGCGATTCCCACGAGATTGCTGATCAGCAGTGGTTGCTCGCCGCAATCGCGCGCGAGTTGATAGCCCCACCGCAGCGTCTCGATTGCGTCGCCATACCGCTGCTCGGCGATCTCCACCCTGGCTCGCAAGCGGATTGCTCGCGAAAGACTGCGGGCTTCTTGCATTTCCGGCAACAGGAACGCAATCACTTCCATCCCTTTCAAATCCTGCAGCCGAAAGTCCCAGTCACAATGCTCCCGATAGACGGCCGTCCGCAATTCTCGAAATGCCCCGTGGTAAGGTGCCAGCCATTCCTTGATTTCAGCCTGGGTTTTGGGAGTGAGAGGATCTTCCAACCAGGCCCGTTCATGTTCGGCGAACCGTTTGTCATGCGTTGCGGGTACTCCATGCCGCGAGAGCAAGGCGCGGTAGTAAAACGGGGCGGCGTTGCCGGCACTTCGTTCGCGAGCGCCGATCGCCAGACTGTACCTGAGCGCCGGCTTGGGCTCGGCTGCCGCAGTGATGGTCAGTTCAACCCGTTGGGTTTGATTCGGATCGACGAACTGCGCCGATGGTTGTTGAGCGCCCGCGAGCGCAGCCTGTGTGCAGCAAATGGCCAGGCACAGAACGAACCGTTTTGTGGTCATGGGTTTATCTTCCGGACGCGGAATTGTGTTTACAAAGACGATTCGGAATCAGCGGCCGCATCGCGCAGTTGTTGCCATTGATTGAGTGGAACTGACGGCATTGTGGTGGTTGGGTTCGAGTTGCCCGCCGTGGGCAAGGCTTCTACGCCGAACCGCAGGGCGACGTTGCGGAGTTGCAACACACTCCCCGCCGGCAGCGATAACGCAATGGGAGTCGAGGTGAATTGCCGTGGACTCATCGTCGGCAAAGGCTCATTAGCGAGTCCATTTGATTGCGGAACCTGCACAGGAACAACTACTTCACGCACGATGAGTTTTTCATCAGGCGGCCGCGAAAGTTGCACCGTGAGAGCGACGGCCAGACAGGTGGCCACAGTTGACATCGCCAGTGTCGAAGCCGGCCAGAGCCACCAGGTTTTCGGCCTTTCCCTCGCATTCGCTCCCGATGCTTGCCCCGCCAGGAACATCAGTCGCTCGCGGTCAACTTTGCTGGGCCGGGGCTGAAATTGACGCAGGGCTTGTTCCACCCGGCGAGCATCGTCGCCCAATGGCTCTATGGACTGTTGGTGTTCTGAACTGTTTGATTCTGGGCTGGCCATGTGATCCCCAATCTGTCTCTTAACTGTTGCAAGCCGGCCACGTAACGGCGATGCGCGGTGCTGACGCTGCTGCCGATCAGTTCCGCGATGGCTTCAAAACCTAAGTTTCCCCAAACGCGTGCGACGATCACTTCTCGCAGATCGCCTTCAATGGTTTCTAAAGCGGCCACGAGCTCCGCCGTTGTCCATTCCGGATCATGTCCCGGCCGAACAACGAGCGGTCGCTCTTCGGCCGCCAGCGATTCATGTCGCTTCCGCCGCTGCTGCGCTCGCGCCCGGCTGATGGCTCGGTTCCGCACTACGCGAAACAACCAGGCAGGCACGTTCCGCGGCAACGCCGGCTGGCGAACCAGTTCCAGTAACGCCTCTTGCACGCAATCATCCGCCGCCTCGGTCCACTGGCTCGCATACAGCGCGAGCACCCCTCCCTGCTCTTCAAGCAGACGGCCGAGATACTCAGGATCGGCAGCAGGATTCATGCGATCAATTCACCGATGCCATCGTCCGCCATTGCCTCTATGACGCTTGCCATTACGCATTTTTCCGCGATACGGAGCAAACTTCCGCTTTTTTCCGATGTCTTATTAGCGATCTCTCCGCATTAAAGATTGCGCAAGTCGCGACTTCCATGCACGACTCTAGCGATTTCAATGCCGCCCGCAGTCGCTCGAAAAAAGATGACGTAATTTCCCACGGTAAATGAACGACAGCCGGGCACTCCAAAGCCGCGTCTCAGTTCACCGATTTCGGGTTGTGTGGCGAGCGTCTCGCAGGTTTCCCGGATTCGCTCTACCCAACGGCGTGCCGCTTCCGGTTTGTCGCGCGCTATGTAGTCCGCGATGTCAACCAAATCAGATTCCGCCGCCGGCGCGTAGTTTACCACCGGCATGATTACACTCCGCCTTCAACCTTCCGGATGCGTCCTTCCACGCGGGCATACACATCCTCAGCGGGAATTCGTCCGCCGGCATCGAGTTGGTCGAATCCCATTCTGATTTCGTCGCGCAACGCTTCGCGAGCTTGCAACAATCGCAATCCTTCCGCCAACACATCCCCTTCGTTGAGAAATCGCCGTTCAGAGACCAGCCGTTGCACAAACGGCAGCAGGTCATTGGGAATTTCGGTTGTCATATTATTTGCAGCTCCCCAAAAATTTCTGCGACACATACCTGATCGCCCGGCTTCGTTAACTTTCAAGTGCGGGTCGATTTCCTAATCGGCAATCCATCTTACCAAGACGGCTACAACCGCGCGAGCAACTGGCCGAATCGTTCATAAGCGCCGTTCCAAGGCCAGGTATTTTGCGGCAGGTATTGTTGCACGGCAAAACTTTGACGAATCACCTCGCGAGCCTGAGCAATGCTGCCAACGCTGCCGTCGGTGACGGCTTGGAGCATCACGTTGCCAATGGCGGTGGCTTCCACCGGTCCGGCGACGACGCGGCGGTTGCAGCAGTCGGCGGTCATCTGGCAGAGCAAGCGATTGAGCGAACCGCCGCCGACGATGTGAATGGTTTTGAGTTCGCCGCCGACTAACTCTTCTAAAAGACCCAATACCATGCGGTAACGGAGCGCGAGGCTTTCCAGCGCACAGCGAATGACTGCGCCCTCGCTGTTCGGCACGGGTTGACCCGTCTGTTGACAATACTCACGGATCGCCGCGGGCATGTCACGCGGCGCGACGAAGGCGGGGGCATCGGGATCGACGAGCGAGAGCAACGGCTGCGTCTCTCCCGCGCGGCGGGTCAGTTCTTCCCAGCCGAATTCGTGCCCTTGCTGCTTCCAGAGTTGCCGGCATTGCTGGACCAGCCACAAACCGGCGATGTTTTTCAGCACGCGCGTCGTACCGCCAACGCCTCCCTCATTGGTGAAGTTCAGTTCATACATCCGCTCGTTGATGATCGGCCGCGGCGTTTCGACACCCATCAGCGACCAGGTTCCGCTGCTGATGTAGCACCAGTCGGGCTTCGCGCCGGGGACGCTAGCGGCCGGGACGGCCATCACGGCGCTCGCGGTATCGTGCGTGCCGGGTAGCACGACGTTCACACCTTGCAGACCAGTTTCATCGGCAACGGGGCCCAGCAATTGTCCGATGTTGTCGCCGGGTTTCGCGAGCGGCCCGAGGATGTGCGTTGGCAGTCCGAACTTTTCGAGTAACGGCCGGGCGAAGTCTCCGGTCTGCGGATTGTAGAACTGCGAGGTAGAGACGTCGGTGTATTCATTGGCCTTCACACCGGTCAGCAGCCAGTGGAATAGATCAGGAATCATCAGCAGCCGCTCGGCCATTTCGAGCAGCGGCGAGTTGCTCTGTTTCATGGCGAGCAATTGATAGAGCGTGTTGAACTCCATGAACTGCAAGCCAGTCTGCGCGAAGATCTCCGCCCGCGGCACGATCTGGAACGCCTTTTCCATCAGCCCGACGGTGCGCGGATCGCGATAGTGCGACGGGTTGCCGAGCAACTCGTCGTTGCGGCCGAGCAAACCAAAATCAACGCCCCACGTATCAACGCCCACGCTGCGAACTTGCCCGGCGTGTTTCACGGCGGCGGCCCGCAGGCCCTTGACCACGTGTCCCCATTGATTGAGCAGGTCCCAATAGAGTTTGCCGGCAGCCGCAACGCCGCCGTTGTCAAAACGGTAGGCCTCTTCGAGCGTTACTTTCTGCCCATCAAACAGGCCCGCGACAACACGTCCGCTGGAAGCGCCCAGATCCACCGCCAAATAAACTCTGCTCTCCGCCATGTGCCACCTGTTGCCTGAAGTCGTTTCGCCGAGCCGCCCGTTGGGGTCGCCGTACAATTTATCAGAAGTGGAATCCATTCACTGGGGCACGCGATGCAGGGATCGCGAAACGCAAGCATTTGAGACCCTGATTCTTTAGCGCGAGTGCCCTTTTTTCCGTCATGCTCGTCAAATTCCGGATGCGCGCTGACCTGCGGACGACCCCCGTGATCGATGCGAGTCGCACGACTGACGGGAATTTGTGAAGTTGGGTTCGCCTTTGATACGAAAGAACCTTCGGAAGACGTGTGTTGCACGGAACTCCACAACCGGTTGCGCCTACCACGCAGTCGGTTGTGAGGAACCGCGAAACAGACGCCTTCACAGGGGGAATCTGCTATCGGTGGTCATGCTTCGGCATGAGCACTTCAAAAATGCCTGACCGCAACCCGAAACCCATCGGGCGGCGGACGTGCTGCATTTTCCCTCTGCCGGTTGAACCACGCCGCTTGACGGTGCAGGTCGCCCGGATGGCTCCACGCTCGCAGCCTTTGCCGGCTGTCGCGATTTTGGGGATTTCCGCCGCGTTTCGGACGACCTGATTGCCGATGGTTAAAAGGTGGCTGCAGCGGAGGGAACTGCCCGCAGTCACTTGAGACCGAGGAGAACCAGCCCCGACCCAGGTTCAGTTATCAGGCCATTTCCCACAGCTGGCGAGATGGATCGAGACCGCGGCCTGATGAAGGAATTAGGGGCTAATACGTGAAACTCAGCGGCATCGCTCACCGCGTGGTTTCGCACCAACGAGTCAACGATTGAGTAATGGAGAGCCTGCAATGAAGGTCTTCACTACTGGACAGGTCGCTAAGATCTGTAAAGTGGCCCCGCGTACGGTTAGCAAATGGTTCGATTCCGGTCGCCTTAAAGGTTACCGGATCCCGGGCTCGCAAGACCGTCGTATCCCGCGTGAATATTTGATCAAGTTCCTCAAGGAACACGGAATGCCATTGGGAGACCTCGAAGACGAGGCCATGGCAAAAGTGCTCATTGTGGCGCAAGATCAGGTGCTCATTGAAAACTTAAAACGCGAACTGCCCACAGAACGGTCGTTCAAGGTTGCTGTCGCCGCCAGCGGATTTGAAGCTGGCATCCAGGCGGAAAGCTTCCACCCCGACTGTATCATTGTGGACTTCTCGATCGGAAAGGTCGAAGCCCTGCAAATTTGCCAGAATCTGCGCAAAAATGTGGACTTCGCCGAGACGATCTTGATCGCGCTGCTGCCCGATGACGGCAGCCCGCTGAGCTTTGACCGCTCGGCGATTAACGAAACCTTTAAGAAGCCATTCGATGCCAAACTTCTGGCCGAACGACTTCGCACTCTGATCGGCGCCCGGAAGGAACTGGTCTAAACGACCGGCTCCTCTCGCCAGCGACGCATTCAGATGGGGATTCGCCGTCCCCAAAACAGCCTGCACACAACGCCTGCAATGGAATGCCTGACCCGTCGCGGTCTGACCCCCGCGACGGTTTACAATAGAGGCGGAGAATTGGGGCAGTCGAATGAGTCGACTGAAGAGAGCGCCGGATTCCCGGTTCGGCGCTGTCCCTAACCCCCACCTCACCAGCAACGGAAAAACGACGCCGAGCCGCAAGGTTCGGCGTTTTTTCGTTTTCTTGCTTCCCCATCTAATCTCTACTTTCTTTTTGGAAGTGGCATCACGGAATCCCCCACGCGAATGCTTCCTCCCTCGATAACCACCGTCCGCAATCCGCCGCGCATCAGCAGCGCCTGTTTGATATGCGGAAACGTCATCTTCTCCAAATAGCCGCATGGATCGCAGAGCTCTAATCCGCGCAGCACGACCTCACCGACGCGAAAAGTCTGAAAAACGAGATCATTCAGCGGCACACCGCGAACCAGCAGATTCCGCCTCGTGAGCAGGTGGGTAATCGGCAGCCCTGATTCATCGCAAGCCGCGGCAATTGCTTCTTCCGCAATCAGCGTCACTTGCTGCTCGTCTTTGATCTGACCCTTCTGCCCCACCCCTGCGCCGACCGAATAACGATCGCCGATGATCCCCTTGCCAGCCACGATGGCCGCCGACGCCAGCAGTTCCAGCGGAGCCTTCGCCCGCGTGGCCACGCCAATCGCCAGCAACTCGCCCGTGAAGGGCTTGATAACCTGTTCGCTCATCGAAATTCCCTCGCTGATAATGGACCAGCTGACATCTTCTCCCCCACCCACTCCCCAAGCAAGTCGGGCTGATAACGGTTCCGGCTGATAACCATTTCCGGCTCCCTCTCCTCGGTACGCCGGGGAGAGGGTTGGGGTGAGGGGCCTGCGGCTCGATCGATTTAGATCGCTGATAACGGGTCGGGCTGATAACGGTTCGGGCTGATAACGGGTCAGGCTGATAACCACTCGGGTTGATAACCACTCGGGTTGATAACCACTCGGGTTGATAACCCTTCGGTGCTGATAACCCTTCGGTGCTGATAACCATTCGGGCTGATAACCATTCGGGCTGATAACGGGTCGGGCTGATAACCCCTCAGTGATTCTCCAATCGTTCCTTCGAGACCAGCGCCGGCGCGCGCGGCCTCCGCTGGCATCTGTTCGCACATAGGACATACATCCTATACAGTTAGTGAATACATGTCAAGCACATTCCCGGCCGTTGCCACCTGGCAGCAGCCGCCGCTCCCATCCGCTATAAATGCGGCCTGTCCTCCCTTTATCCTCGCTGCCAATCCCCCACAGGTCCGCCGTGTCGCCGCCGTCGATCAAAGATTTCATCGCCCGCTGGCAGAACTCCGCCGCCGCGGAACGGGCCAACTATGCCCTGTTCCTCACGCAGTTGTGCGACCTGCTCGGCGTGCCGCAGCCAGAGCCGACGCAGGCCGATGTCGCGCAGAACGCCTATGTCTTCGAGCGCGACGTCACGTTCGACCAGGGAGACGGCACCAGCACCACCGGCCGCATTGATCTCTACAAGCGGGGCTGCTTCGTCCTCGAAGCCAAACAAGGGAGCGATGCCCAGCGGGCCGCAGAAGTTGCGGCCCGGGCCCCCGCCCCAACTCGGGTCGCCGCCGCCATCACCGTCGTGGTGGACAGCCGGGCCTCAGAATTACTGCCGCGCAGGACGTTTCCTCATGGCTGAATTCACGGTCTTCTATTCATGGCAAAGTGATCTGCCTCGCAAGCTGACTAGGGACGTTGTCCATGACGCAGCTGCCGCCGCAATCGCTCGTCTCAGGCTCGATGCGGACCTCGAAGATTCACCTCGCCTTGATCACGACACTGAAGGGGCATCCGGAACGCCGGAAATTGCGGCCACGATTTTCTCGAAGATTCGATCCGCTGGAATTGTCGTCGCAGACGTGAGCATGATCGGAGCGACGACAAGTGAAGATCCGAACAAAGCGAGGAAGCTTATCCCCAATCCGAACGTGCTGCTTGAACTTGGGTATGCCGCCGGGAAGATCGGCTGGGAACGGATCGTCCTGGTGATGAACGAAGCGTATGGCGAAGTCTCTCAATTGCCGTTCGATCTGCGCAACCGCCGATTTCCCATCACGTTCAATCTGAGTGACCGTCAGCGGATCGCCGAGAAGCAAGCCTCGCTGGCAGGCGAGCTGGAAAACGCGATTCGCTCCTCGCTGCAACATGAGCACTCCACAGTCGACGCGATCATTGAGAGCCTTGATCTTCACTCGATAGCTTTTATTCGGCAGTTTGGGAATGCAGAAGCGATGGTGATCGATCCCCGCAAATCAATGGAGGAAATTCTAGGAAGCCTTCACTTGGACGCATCGATTAAGACCCTGCTGGAAAAAGGGGTTCTCAAATGCGTGTTCGATCACGGCCGCCAGGATTATGTGTGCATCTGGACCTATTTGGGAAAGCTGCTGCTGAAGAAATTTGGCATTTCCCACAGGTCGCAAAAATCGCCAGTGAATCCCGCCGAGTTGAGCTTCACGATCGATACTTGCTTGCCACCTGGACCTGGTTTGAAGTGAACGCTTCCCCAACTTTGCCGGTCCGCGGGAACCCGGGGAGATTGCGAAACAGTTCGCGTGTAGGAATACGTCGCAGGTCACCGAAATACTGGGGGCCCTCTGCTCCCTGGGGCTCGCCCGCAAAAGGCATGGGAGGTACACCCGCGCGTAAGCGTCAAATTCCTCGAACCCGGAGGGTTCACAGCCGTTAGCCCCGGGTCGCTGCGCAGCAGCGCACCTGGGGAAAGCGAGCCAAACACCCCCACCGATCCCAAAGGGATCGCAGCACGGTCGATCAAGTTGAGCCCACGTCCCCGCAATCCAGAGGCTGCGATCCCTTCGGGATCGATTCAATGCATCTTGTCGGCTACCCCAGGTGCGCCGCTCCGCGGCGACCTGGGGCTAGAAGCTACGATCCCTTCGGGATCAACGCACCCGCGAGAAGCTTCCAATTCCCCGAACCCGTAGGGTTCGCAGCCGTTAGCCCCGGGTCGCTGCGGAGCAGCGCACCCGGGGAAAGCGTCGGGAAATGGGATCACGATCCCGAAGGGATCGCAGCCCGGTCGATCAAGTTGAGCCCGCGTCCCCGCAATCCAGAGGCTGCGATCCCTTCGGGATCGATTCAATGCATCTTGTCGGCTCCCCAGGTGCGCCGCTCCGCGGCGACCTGGGGCTAGAAGCTGGGATCCCTTTGGGATCAAGCACCCGCGCGAAGCTTCCATTCCCCAACCCGGAGGGTTCAAAAGTTTTGACATGGCAATTTTCCTCCGGGATAATCCGGCCATTCTGTTTCACCTCCCGAATTCCTGAGTTGGCCCATGTCTTACTTAAGCCTGCATTACCATCTCATTTTTGCTACGAAATATCGAGAACAGACAATCGCGCCTGAATGGCGTGAGCGTCTTCATGAATATTTGGGTGGAACGATTCTGGGCTTGGAGGGCTTGCCGCTGGGAGTGGGGGGAGTCGCCGATCATGTCCATTTGCTCGTGACGCTGAAATCGACGCACAAATTGTGCGATGTGCTACGCGAGCTGAAAAAGGCGGCATCAAATTGGGTGCATCACGAGATCGGTTTGGCACGTTTCGCCTGGCAGGAACGATATGCAGCTTTCACCGTCAGTCCGCCCGGCCGAAAGGGAGTCCAAGGCTACATCGCCAGGCAGGAGGAGCATCATCGGACGAAATCCTCACGCGACGAGCTTCTGGAACTGCTCCAGCAGGCGGAAGTCGAGTACGACGAGGCCTATTTCGAATGACATTGAAATTGGTGACTTGGCTGGCGCCAGTGCAATCGGAGTGCTGCGATCCCTTCGGGATCGAGATCAGAAATCAAACGGCTACCCCAGGTGCGCTGCTCCGCAGCGACCTGGGGCTAGAAGCTGGGATCCCTTCGGGATCAAGCACCCACGAGAAGCCTCAAATTCCCCGAACCCGAAGGGTTCACAGCCGTTAGCCCCAGGTCGCTGCGCAGCACCTGGGGAAAGCGTCGGAAAATGGGATCACGATCCCGAAGGGATCGATTCGTTTCATCTTGCCGGCAGCATCGGCCCCGATCTTAGAACAACGCCGTGACCGGCTTGCCCTGCACGATGGCATGAGGCCGGCCGCCCGCATCGTGAACCACGGTGCCTGAGCCGTAGCCGAGGGCGTGATAGATGGTGGCGACAAAATCGGTGGCATGGACGGGATGATCGATGGGTTCGCCGGCCTGCTTGTCGCTAGAGCCATAGACCTGCCCGCCGCGGATGCCGCCGCCAGCGAGGAGCGTGCTATAGACATTGCCCCAGTGGTCTCGGCCGGCCCCATTGTTGATCTTCGGCGTGCGGCCAAATTCGCCCGTCCAAGCGACGAGCGTTTCATCGAGCAAGCCGCGGTCGTGCAAATCTTCGAGCAAGGCCGAGAGCGCTTGATCGACGGGGGGCAGCAGCAAGTCCTTCATCAGCTTGAAATGCTGCGAATGGGTATCAAAATTCTTCGTCGAGACCAGGTGCATCCAAGGAACCGTGACGAGTCCCACGCCCGCTTCGACCAGTCGCCGGGCGACGAGGCAACTCCGGCCGAATTTGTTATCGCCATAGCGCTCGATGGTTGAGGGCTTTTCGCCATCCAGCAGAAAGGCTTCCCAAGCGGACTTCGATTGCAGCACGCTCGTCGCCCGTTGTTGCGCCAGTTGATACGTGGCGATGTCTTCCGAAGGGAGTAGTCGGCGAGTGGCTTCGAGTTGCGTGAGGAGGTCCATCCGATCGGCCATCCTCGGCAGGCCGATTTCGGGATGAGGCAGGAACGCCGGCGGCAAGGTGCCGGGCGTCCATTTTTCGTCAATCAGCATCAGCGGATCGTATTGCGGGCCGAGGAATCCGGCGTGCTGACCGCCCCACTGAAAATTGTTCTGATCGCCGATCCGCACCGGCAAATGCACCGCGCCGGGCAGTCCGTTTTTGTCGCCTCGCAGTTGCCGAACAACGCCGCCGATACAGGGCGGATCGAGCCGCGAAACTTGCGGCTCGCCTTGTTGCCGCGGCGCATGCAAGAGGCCCGTCAAGTTGTAATGCACGCCGACGCCATGCGTGCCGCTTTTGTGATAGGTCGAACGAATGATCGCGTAACGCGCAGCGATCTTGGCCAGCCGCGGCAGATGCTCGCAAATCTGAATGCCGGGGACACTCGTCGCAATCGGATCGAACTCGCCGCGGACGGCCACATCGGCATCGGGCTTCGGATCGAATGTTTCCTGCTGGGCAGGGCCGCCGGTCGCAAACAGCAGAATGCAACTCTGGGCTCGTCCCCCGCCCACACTCACACGGCCTATCGATTTGGCGGCGAGCAACTCCGGCAATCCCAGGCCGAAGGCAGCTAAGCAACCAGCCTGCAAGAACGTGCGGCGAGCTGACTGAACGCAGCGCGTTGATATGGGACGATCGGCGCGGTCCATGCAAAATCCTCCGGCGGGATGGTGCTCACTCGTTCAGTGAACTGAGGCGGGAATACTAGCGAAGTATATCAAGCCCGATTGATGGGTGGTAGCGCATTCAATTCCACATCGAAATAATTCAACGCCCACTCTTGCATGTACCGCACCTGCACCGGCCGAATGCAATAGACGATCAGCGCCGGATTATCGATGGTCCCCAGGTATTGCCGCAGGAGGGGATTGCCAGCCCAGATCTCCTCCAGCAACACGAGATCAACGACGACTTCGGCGAGGCCGGTGATGCGGACCTGGTTGTGCCCTTCGTCCATGTAGCACAACTCGACCCGCGGATTGGCGGCGATCTCAATCGTCTTGTGATAGGCCCGCAGGTTGGCGACGTAGATGGTGAAGCCGTCCGTCTTCACCGGCGACACGGGACGCAGCCGCGGTTGATCGACGTCAATGGTCGCCAGCATCGGGAAGCGATCGGCGGCGACAACCTGGCGAGCCAGCTCGGGCACGTCGGCGGGATCAAGCGGTTGGGGATGAGGTTTGGTCATGTGAGTCAGGAGTCGGGAGTCAGGAGTCGGTAAGACGATTGTAGCGAATATTCGACATTGGCCAGTTGGTTCAATCTTATCGCGGCGATATTAGTGATCCCCGCCTCGTGCTATGGTTAAGGGGATCACTCGGCATTATTAGGTGGACTGCCATGCGCGGTGCGTTGCTTTTCGGTTTGATTTGGCTGCAGGCCGGCGCTTGCCTGGCGGCGGATATTTTCGTCAACAATCTGACTGGCGATGACCGCCGTAACGGACACGAGCCGATTTCGCTCGGCGTGGGCAACGGCCCCGTGCGGACGATTGCCAAGGCCCTGCGCTTGGCGACCAAAGGGGATCGTGTGATCCTGGCCGACAATGTTGGATACCCCTATCGCGAAAGCATCTCGATCAGTGGTCGCCATCATCAGGGCATCGCGACCTTTCCGTTTGAGCTCGTTGGCAATGGGGCCACGCTCGATGGGAGCCTGTCGCTGGTGGCAGCGGAGTGGGAACACGTGGAAGGCGACGTCTTTCGCGTGCGACCGCCCCGCGGCGCGTTTCAGCGACTGTTTCTCGACAATCTGCCCGCCCAGTTCGTGCAACCAACGGGTGACGCTCGTCCGCAACTTCAGCCCAAACAATGGACCCTCCTGGCCGGGCAAATTTACTTTTGCGTCGAGAAGAACAAGCTCCCCTCCAGCTACGACATTGCTTGCTGCGGCCTGACGACGGGCATTACCCTGTATCAGGTCGAAGATGTGGTGGTCAGCAATTTGATCGTGCGCGGGTTTCAACTCGATGGCGTGAACGCGGCGGACAACATGCGGCAGGTCGTGCTGCTCGGCGTGACTAGCAGCGACAATGGTCGCAGCGGATTCACCGTCGCGGGTGCGGCGCGCGTGACGCTCGATCAATGCATGGCCGCAGGTAACGGCAACTCGCAACTGCGGGCCGAAGGCTATTCGCAAACGAAGGTGCGCGAATGCGACTTCGATGAGAAATCCGCCCCCGCCCTGATTCGCGACGGCGGCCGCGTGTTTCTGGTGCAACCGAATTGAATATCCTAGTAGGCCGGAACAAGGTACTCCGTAGTTCCGGCGAGTTTTGCAGTTGATGATCGGTCATAGCACCTGCCGGAACGGCGCGAGTACGCTTGTTGCCGGCCTACTAATTCGCTTCCTGTTCGAGGCCTCCCATGCTTGGCATCCGCTTTCTTAAAGTGCCGCCCACCACTTATGTCATGCAATACGTCAGCGGCAAGCTGAAACGGGAAGGGGCGGGGCTGTCGTTCTTCTACTTTGCCCCTACGTCCGAAATCGTCCAAGTGCCGCTCGAGAGCACCGATGTGCCGTTTGTGTTCAACGAAACGACGGCTGACTTTCAAGACGCGACCATTCAAGGCGAACTGACCTATCGCATCACCGACGCCAAGCGAATTGCCGAGGTGCTGAACTTCAGCGTCACTGAACAGGGGCGATACAACACCGAAGACCCCTCCAAGCTGGGTGACCGACTCGTCCATGCCGCGCAGATCATCGCCCGTTCCTTCACGCAAAAGCGGCCGCTGCGGGAAGTGCTCGTGAATTCCGATGGCCTGATCAGCGAACTGCTGGCCGTCCTGGTCGATTCGACCACGGTGAAGATGCTCGGCGTGGAGGTGCTGGGCCTGTCGATTCTCTCGATCAAGCCCACGCCCGAGATGACCAAGGCCTTTCAAGCCGAAGCCCGCGAAGATCTGCTCCGTCGCGCGGACGAAGCGATCTACGCCCGCCGCAACAACGCAGTGCAGCTCGAACGGACGATCAAGGAAAACGAGCTCAATACGGAGATCGCCGTCGAGACCAAGCGCCGGCAAGTCCGCGAAACGCAGATGGCCGCCGAGATCGCTGTCGAAGAACAACGGGCCGTGCTCGTCGATCATCGCGTGGACAATGAAAAGAAAGAAGCCGACGCCCGCGCTCATGCTTTGAAAGTCACGCTCGAACCGCTCAAGGGCATCGACTGGCGAATTCTCATGGCTGCCAACGGCGGCGGCGACCCAAGACAGAACATCGCCTTGGCCTTCCGTGACCTGGCCGAGAATGCCGGCAAGATCGGCGAGATCAATATCACGCCGGATCTGCTGCGGACATTGTTGCAGCCGAATGAGTAGTTGCCGTGGCCACAGACCTCCAGGCCTGTGCGTCTCGGCAATCCCGGCGGTAGACGCGGGCGAGAAGCCGTTGGTAACATAGCGGCTCTCTGGCGCAGGTACCTGCCGCTGTCTAAACCTCTCCCGACCGATCAAAAAGAGCACTCATGTTGCGAAGTCAATCCTTGTCGATAGCCGCCCTATTGTTGGCTCTGACGATTTCCGCGCACAATACCGTTTTCGCCGCCGAGCCGGCGCTGAAGCTGAACAAGGGAGATCGCATTGCCTATATTGGCAACACCCTGGCCGACCGGATGCAGCATTCGGCCTGGCTGGAGACGTATATCAATGCGCTCCATCCAGAATTGGACATCACCACACGGCACCTCGGCTACTCGGGCGACGAACTGAAACTTCGCCAGCGCGAAGAAAACTTCGGCAGCGCCGATCAGTGGCTGGCCAAGACCAAGGCCAACGTCATCTTTTGCTTCTTCGGCTACAACGAAGCCTTGCGTGGCCCGCCGGCCCTCGCTGGATTTCGCAAGGATCTGGCGGACACGATCGATGGCATGCTCGCACAGAAGTACGACGGCGCTGTGCCGCCGCGGCTGGTCTTCTTTTCGCCCATCGCGCACGAAAACTTGCACAATCCGAACCTGCCCGACGGTTCCGCGAACAACGAGAATCTGGAGCTTTACACCGCAGCAATGCGGGAGGTCTGCCAAGCCAAGAAGGTGCTGTTCGTCGATCTGTTCGCGCCGACCAAAAGCCTGTACGCCTCCGCCGCTAATCCGCTGACGATGAACGGCATTCACTTGCTCGATCAGGGCGAGCGGGCCGTAGCCAATGTGATTATCAAGGAACTATTTGGGGCGCCCAAGATTGCCCAGGACGAACCCGAGCTGGAGCGTTTGCGCCAGGCGGTGCTCGACAAAAACTATCACTGGTTCAGTCGCTACCGCGTCGTGGATGGTTACAACGTGTTCGGCGGCCGCTCGAAGCTGGCGTGGTTCGGGCAATCGAACGCCGACGTGATGATGCGGGAGATGGAAATTCTCGATGTCATGACCGCCAACCGGGACGAACGAGTCTGGTCCGTTGCCCGGGGTAGCGAGCGGACGGTGGCGGATAACAACCTGCCCAAGCAAGTCGAAGTGAAAACGAATATTCCGGGCAAGTTGGAAGGTGGTAAGCACCTGTATCTTGGCGGCAAAGAGGCGATCGATCAGATGAAGATCGCCGCGGGGATGCAGGTCAACCTCTTTGCTTCCGAAGAGATGTTTCCCGAAATGGTGAACCCAGTGCAAATGGCCGTGGATACCGATGGCCGAGTATTTGCCTCGGTCTGGCCCTCTTACCCACACTGGAATCCCACAGAACCGCGGCGGGACAAGATCGTCTGCCTACCCGATGACAATGGCGACGGCGTGGCCGATCGTTGCATCACATTTGCCGACGAACTCAATAGCGTGACGGGATTTGAGTTCTGGGGGGGCGGCATGTTGGTGGCTGCGCTGCCGGAAATCTGGTTTCTTAAGGACACCGATGGGGACGACAAAGCCGACGTCAAAATTCGCATGTTGCAAGGCGTGTGTAGTGCCGACTCGCATCACAGTGCCAATGCTCTGCTGATGGGGCCGGACGGCTGGCTATATTGGTCGCGCGGCATCTTCAACGTGGCCACGATGGAAACGCCGACCCGCACGGTACGCTCCGGTTCCAGCGGCGTGCATCGTTTCAACCCGCGCACGTTTGAAATGGAGTTCCATTATCCCATCGGCCCCAATCCACACGGCGACGTCATTGATCAATGGGGCTATCAATTCGCCAACGATGGCACGGGGGGCACCGGTGGGTATGTCAACATCGGCAAGGGAATCGGCAGCAAGCCTTGGTTCCAGAAGCGCGTGCGGCCGGTGGCGGCGACGGGCATTCTTTCCAGCAGTCACTTCCCGGAGCAGAACCAGGGGAACTTTTTGATTTGCAATTGCATTGGCGTTCTCGGCGTGCTGCAGCATGAAGTGAAATACAACGGCGCGGAGATCACCGCGACGGAAGTGGAGCCGATTCTGCTCTCGACCGATCCCAACTTCCGCCCCACCGACGTCGAAATTGGTGGCGACGGTGCCTTGTATGTATCCGACTGGAGCAATGCGATCGTCGGCCATATGCAACACAACATGCGCGACCCCAACCGCGACCATTCCCACGGCCGCATCTATCGCGTGACCGCGAAAGGCCGACCCGTGCTGAAGCCGGTGAAGCTCAAGGGGAAGTCAATCGACGAAGTCTGTCAGGCATTCTTCGCGGCGGAAAACAGCGTGCGCTATCGCGCTCGCTTGGAACTGAGCGGTCGTGATTCCAAGGAAGTGACGGCCGCCGTCGGCAAGTGGGCTCAGGCGCTCGACCCGACGAAGCCGGCCCAGGCGCAAGCGCTGCTCGAATGCCTGTGGGTGTTTGAAGAACATCGCGTGCCCAATGCTGATTTGCTGAAGGCGGTCTTCGCAGCTGCGGAACCGCGCGTACGGGCCGCGGCCATTCGCACGCTGGGTCACTGGAGCAACAAGATTTCCGACTGGGAACCGCTGCTGCTCGCGGCCGCTCGTGATGCCTCGGCG
>JAYTUF010000719.1:0-4364 GCA_043744755.1 Anatilimnocola sp. | reverse complement strand
GCGGTCGGGTGACCGCGGAAGGAGGCATGGGCCTTGTGGGAGAGCGAGCTTTTGTCATGGCTTCAATGTGGCCGCGGTCGGGTGACCGCGGAAGGGCCTCATTGGGTGGTGGTTTGCCGCAAATCTACCTTGCGCTTCAATGTGGCCGCGGTCGGGTGACCGCGGAAGGGGTGGACCCTCGGGCAGCATCGGCGGACTGCCAGGCCAGCTTCAATGTGGCCGCGGTCGGGTGACCGCGGAAGGTCGCCGCAGCCAGCGGGCTGATTCCGCGAACCTGATCGCTTCAATGTGGCCGCGGTCGGGTGACCGCGGAAGGGCCGCCTCTGTAAGTCCTAGAGGCAGTTAGGGCAAACGGATAATTTGCGAGCGGTGATTGCTCAGGTAGTTCAAGGAGCGAACCAAATCGAAATGCTAAACCGTAAAGTGCTTTGGGAATTGACTTTACTCCTTTCGAGTGAAGGCCGGGGAATTTACCGCACTTCGTCACTCGCGGCACGAGAGTCAGTAAAATAGGGAAGCCTACCGCGTCACAAACACCGGATAAGTGGATAGCTCTCCGGTTAGCACGCGGGCCAGGAGACGGACCTGGATTTCCAATATTCTGCGATAGTTCACGCGATAGTTAAAGAGGGGGTGGGTAATGAGCGAATCCATTCGCTGCTCGTAGGCCCGAAAGAATCCCTTCCTTCCGGACGCCGTCAACGCCACGGAGTTCCCAGCGCGCACGAAATCGCTGGACGAGACCATGCGTGTGTTGATCGCAGAAAGGACTGCGGAGTCGGCTATCAAGGGACGGAAGGGCTCCATCAAATCGAGGGCCAGCGACGCCCGGCCGAATCGCGGCTGGTGGTAAAAGCCGAGATAAGGATCAAGCCCCACGGCATGACAAACTATGTGCAGATCCTTCGCGAGCAGACTATAGGCCAATGAAAGAAGGGCGTTAACCGGGTCGCGGGGTGGGCGGCGGTTGCGATTCACAAAATCGAATGAAAAGTCAGCATTCTCGCGACTCTTTGCACCTTCATCTTCCCCTTGTTTGATCATGCCGGCGAAGTTTTCAAAATAGATGCGGGCCGCATACCCTTCAATGCCCAGGAGTTCTTCCATCAATTCCGCGCGCTCAGCGTCCTCGATCAGGCATTTCATCAGCGCCAACGACCGCGCGGGAGGTTCAACATGATTGCGTTGCAACATCGTGCGCTGGTTGCGAATTTTGCCGGCTACAAGGGAGCGCGCGAGTCGCAGTGCCACAGCGGGCACGTCGGCGAGACGAAATTGCTCCCGGCGGAGGAAGATGTTTTTGATGCCGAGGCCTTGAGTTAAACCATAAAACCAGCCTCCCATCGAAAAATACCCAATGGGTATCTCATTCTCACAAAGCATTTGAATGGCTTGCGTGGAAAGCTGGATGCTGCCGAACAGGTTCAGTTGGCAAATGTCATTCACGCGAACCTCTTGCACCACCTTGTCCTTCTCTTTAATCTTCAACACATTACTGGTCTTGCCGACGTATAAACCTTGCGTATTCAAGTAAAGTGGCTTGAGCTCGTCGCGGGCAGGAACCAGCCGACGGACGACTTCATCCCCAGTGGGACCGCGCAGCAGTGGCAGCGAAACCGCGGCAGCGGGAGAATCCACTTCAAAGAGCGTTAACTGCCGGGCTGGTTCGCGGGCCACCAGCGTGCGGCAGGCATTCGTTTCATCGGGGAGGCAGATTCCCACCAACGAACAACGGGGACACTTGGGACTATCCTCCAGCGGCGGCGGAATCACGCGGCCAGCCGCGACACGGCGGGCATCGGCGAGCGCAGTGAGCGTTTCCTGCACGAGCGCCTCGTCAATTGCAATCCGCACGCGCTGCTTCGTCGTTACATAGTAGAGCACGCCTTCGTCGCAGCGATATCCATTTTCACGCAGCACCAAACCCTGCACCGCCAATTGCACGCGGTCGGCATCCCAAGCTTCAATCTCTCCGGTCTCACGGTTTTCTCGCGGTGAGCCACGTTTGTAATCGACGGGCGTCACCGTCTCCCCGTCGGCTTCCACCAGGTCCATCTTGGCGATCAAGCCGTGCTTCTCGCTAGCCAGTTGCACACTTCGGGAATGAATCGTCTCGCCGCCAGCCGCCAACTCTTCCGCCGACGCCAGTTCGCCTTTGCCGGAGTCGACCTTGGTATGACGAATCGCTCCTTCGACCGTTTCTTGATTATGCTGAAAAATGCCCTCGACATATTCATAGTAGAACAGCCGCGGGCAATAGACGAATTCATTCAGCATTCGCGCCGGTAGATAATCGGGCAGCGCGGTCGCCGCGGCCGGAACCGCTGGGGCAGGCAGAGCACTCATGGCAGGGAAACCTCAATCAGGGGCTTCTTGCCGATGCAATCCTAGGCGCGAACAATCGATGAATTGACTACACAACCAGGCAGGGCGCGTCGAAGGGAGCGTAGGGAATGCCCAAAGCCGCAATCACTCGATCGCCGCGCCCTTCGGTGGGTCCGAGATCAATGAACAGAACTTGATCCTCGGTATGATGAATGATCTCCGCGAGGGCGGCCCGGCAACGCGCCAAATCGACGGGCGTGAATTGACACTCGAAAACCGAGTATTGCAAATGATCGCCAAAGTCCCGCATGGTCTTAAACACCCTGCGGAGCCGCTTATCGTCGCAGACGTCATAACAAACCAGGTACGTATTCCGCATCGCGGGCCCCTGCAAACTTTGGTTCGCCCTCTTGGCCGGTGCCTCGCTCGATTCTATCCGCACCACTTTCGAGCAGGCTCCAACACTTGCCGAGTCTAATTCGCCCAATTCCGATTGGAAGCCCCAAATCGACGTAACTTGGCGAAAGCCAAAATGCCAACCAGCAAACTTCGGATTGCTGCTGATAACACTTTTGCCGTTTGTTGTTGTTTCCTCCCGTGATTTTCATAACTTGCTTCCCAGTAACATGTTGTGAACTATTGACAAGTAATTTAGGTGTTATTTCTGACGTTATCAGCGACGAGTTGATAACAACTAACTCAGGTGGGTCGAGCTGGCGACTCTCATCCCCCGGCAATCCGACTTACGTCAACCGCCGCAGGAACCCAGCGACGACAGACGCAGTCCGCGAGGCGCGGGACACCCGAATTGCCACCTTAGCCATCAGGTTAGTGCAGCCGCCGATCACCCTCCGGCCTCACCACTTGATAACCGCCTCGCCCCTCACTGCCACGATCGCCGACACGTCAGCAACTTCCGAATACGTACCACACCACAACAGAACACATTGGTGAATACTTGTCAATACTCTTTTACAATATTACGAACAACTGTTCCCCACTCACCCACGCTCCCCAATCGCCCGCGCCAACGCCAACCCCACCTTGCGGGAGAAAAAGAAGGTCAACCAAATTGCCAAGGAGCATCGTAAACGCATGGGCTACTGAATCGCAAACGACGGAGTCAAGTTGGGCGTCTGTTCAACGATGATTCGACGACAGCGGTAGGCTGCCAAAATCCCGATGGCGCTAAGCTTCTTAGAGTCGGGGGTCTCCTCCTGGAGTTCAGCAAGAGCCAAAACACTAGGAACAACCGTCAGTGAGATTGGGATGTTCCAAATCGGCCAAGTCCAGCGTGAATCATCCGATCGTACTCCCGTCCATCCGGTGACGAGCAGGCGATCGGGGTTCTTAGAGGGAAGAGCGAGAAAGAAAGGAATCGCCTCAATTGCCATCCGGTTCGCTCCAATCACGTTTCCGCACTTGTTTCGGGTCGGATCACCGCTCGGCTTGTTCCATTGATAAGCGTGCCTACGATCTTCGCTCGGCTCAAGATGCAGCGATTGGCCAGAAAGCCGCTCATCATACCGCCACACCTCAAACAAACTGTGGTGTAACGAAGCAGGCGTCGTGCTGGCCATTATCTCGTCAAGGTTGCCTGCGAAATAATCTCGTCGTGTTAGCTGAAATTGGCTTGTTGCGTTCGGGTGAACGTCGCTGACCAGGGCGGCAATCCATGCGTCGAGGCCGGCATGAGGCAGCGTCCCATGACGCGCGCTCTCGTAGAATGTGGAAATTCTTGCGGTGTCGCTGACAAAGACAGTCGGGTGATCTGAACGCTTTGAGTTCAATGACGCCTGCAGGAGTGAAATCACCTCTTTGTCCGTGAGAGGAACTCCGATTCGCGGCCGCCAAGCCCCTTCGTGCTGTATCCAGTTCATCTTTACGTCGTCTCGCTGTAACGCTATCGAGAGGGTGCGTAGCGTCCCGATCGCCGCCAGGTACGCTAATGCACTTGAGCCGTCCAAGCCCGTTAGCAAGACTCCATCATTTGTCGTCATCGGCTCCCTTTCTCTTGTTCCTCAGCACTTGCTTGCTGG
>JAYTUF010000718.1:0-17147 GCA_043744755.1 Anatilimnocola sp. | reverse complement strand
TTACTGATTGGAATCTCACAACATGTGGTGCGAACAGGCTGAATCCTGGGCAAAACGGGCCGCTAGCACCTGAGCGGGCGGCCGGTTGCGCCCGTCTTCAATGTCGTTGATGTTCTCGTGCGAGTCGTCCCCGCCCTCCGCCAACTCCATCGCTAGCATCTCCGCTACCACCGCTTGCACCCGCGCTTGACGGGCCTGTAACCGAGCTTCTGAACTTGCCATCCTTGGCTCCCTCCCCTGGTTTGAACTTCACTCCGCCGCCCCACACCAAATCTACCCCCACTTGTTAACACAAACACGACTACCGCGCAAAGTGCGACATGCGCCCCACTTGGGTCGGAAATGCGCAGAGGGCTTCCGATATTGGAGCGGTGAGGTGATCGCCCTCCGTCAGATTCGACGTTTAGTGCAGGTTGTAAGGCTTCGGAGCATTATTGGCGGTTGCGACGCCTCAGCGAGAAGCCGATCTTCGTCAGCTCGACGACCGTTACCGGTGCCAGCGATAGCATGACAATCAGGCCCCATTGCGGCCAGGTGGGAGAGGTGGCCTTGAAGACCGGTTGCAGCAGCGGAATTGAAACCACGGCGAACTGCAGCGCTGCCGAGCCGGCGATGGCCGCGAGCAGATACCCGTTGGTGAATAGCCCCAACTGGGGCAAGGTATGGCGGTTGCTGCGGCAGGCCAACGAGAAGAAGAGCTGTGAGTAAGCCAGGATGCAAAAGGCGATCGTGCGCGCCGTACCAAGCAAATCGTCAGACCCTTGATAGACCCACCAAAAACCCACCGCCGCTACGGCAGCCATCAGTATTCCTTGCCACACAATGACTGAGCCCGAGCGGAAATCGAGAATCTGCTCGCGCGGCGAACGAGGAGGCCGTTGCATGTTGTGAGGGTCGGGGGACTCCATAACCAGCGCCAGCGCAGGCAGGCCATCCGTGACCAGGTTCATCCAGAGAATCTGGATCGCTACGAGAGGCACCGGCCAACCAATGAGGGTGGCAATAAACATGAACAGCACTTCCCCGGCATTGCACGAGAGTAGGTAACGGATACAGTTCTGGATGTTGTCGTAAATGCCGCGGCCTTGCTCGACGGCGCCCACGATCGAGCAGAAGTTATCGTCGGTCAACACCATGTCGGAGGCTTCTTTGGTGACGTCAGTTCCCGCGATCCCCATGGCCACGCCGACATCGGCCGCCTTGACCGCCGGGAGCGTCGTTAACGCCATCGCCCGTCATTGCCACCACCTGCTCTCGCTTCTGCCAGGCCTTTACAATTCGCAGCTTGTGCTCGGCCGAAACGCGGGCATACACGCTCACTTCCTCGATTGCCTGATCAAACGCTTCGTCGCTCAGGTCCTGCAACTCCGCGCCCGTCAGGACGCGGCTCTTTCCCACCAGCAATCCAAGCTGCTCGGCAATGGCTCGAGCCGTCGCCGGATGGTCGCCGGTAATCATCACTGGGCGTATGCCGGCAGCGCGGCAGAGTTTGATCGCCTCCTGTGCTTCAGCCCGCGGCGGATCAATCATTCCCATCAGTCCGGCGAATGTCAGATCCTGTTCCTTAGGCAATTCCTGCGGATTGCCTTCCTGACGATGAAAGGCAAAGCCGAGCACTCGCAGCGCTTCTTTCGCCAGGTCGGCATTGTGCTGCATCAACTCAGAGCGTCGGGCCTCGCCGAGTTTTCGCCGCTGGCCACCGATCTGTTCGTGGCTGCACAAGGGCAACACCACTTCCGCTGCGCCTTTAGTATGGATCGTTGTGACACCGGACTCGCGGACGATCACCGACATCGCCTTGCGCTGCGAGTCGAAGGGAATTTCGGAGACGAGCTCGAAATCGGCCGTCGGCTCATAACCTGCCTTCTGCGCAGCGACGATCAGCGCAGCCTCGGTAGGATCGCCAATAATCTCCCAGGTCTCCGGATGGTCGGCCTTCGTCCGGAGCTTGGCGTTATTGCAGCGCGTAGCAACGGCCAGGAGAGCGGCCAGATCCGGATCGTCCTGCGGGTTGGCGGAGTCGCTCTGCAGCTCGCCTTCCGTGGGATTGTATCCCAATCCGGTGACCCGATACTTCGACTCGCCGGCCAAAATGGCCTGCACCGTCATTTCGTTGCGGGTGAGCGTGCCGGTTTTGTCAGAACAGACTACGGTCACGCAGCCGAGTGTTTCAATCGCGGGGAGCTTGCGGATGATGGCGTTTCGCTTGACCATTCGCTGCAGACCCAGGGCCAGGGCGAACGTGACCACCGCTGGCAGCCCTTCGGGAATCGCAGCCACGGCTAGGCTCACGGAAACTAAGAAGACCTCAAGAAAGTTGCCAGAGCGCCGCATTTCCAATGCAAACACGATCGCCACCAGCACGAGGCAGACAACCGTAAGTGTTTTGCCCAGCCGAGCCAGGCGACGCTGTAACGGCGTTTGTTCGCGCCCTGGTCGCTCAGCATGCCGGCGATCTGACCGAGTTGCGTTTGCATGGCGGTCGCGGTGACAAGAACCGTCGCCTTGCCGGCCACCACAATCGTTCCCAGGAAGACCATGTTTCGCTGGTCGCCGAGGGGCACGTTCTCAGGAAGGTCAGCGGTGTGGTCCTTCTCGACCGGAGTTGATTCGCCGGTTAGCGCCGACTCCTGAACGCTCAGGCCAAACGCTTCGATGATCCGCCCGTCGGCAGAAATGTGATCCCCGGCCTCCAGCAGCAGTAGATCGCCGGGGACTACTTCATTGGCATTTACATCGTGAACATGACCTCCCCGTAGAACCCGGGCGTGAGGTGAAGACATCTTTTTTAGAGCCGCCAGCGAACGCTCGGCGCGGTCCTCCTGCAGGAAACTGATGACGCCATTGAGAATCACGATGGCCAGAATGGCGATGCAGTCGACGATCTCCCCCCATCGCCCCCGCGATGATCGCGGCCACGAAGAGCAGCCAGATCATCACATCGTTGAACTGCCGCACCAGCTTCAGCCACAGCGGCGTCGGGGGCGCTTCCGCAAGTTGATTCAGGCCATGCTCCATCCGCGATTGTTGGACTTGCTTGAGGTTGAGGCCCTGTTTGCGATCGCTATGCAACTCGCTGAGCAACTCGCTCGCAATCCTGGTCCACGGGTTCTTCACAGGCATCTATGTTGGCTCCGAACAGTACTTAGGCAGGGGATGTCACGGCATCGATTGCACTGCAGTGTAACGATCGATGTTCCAACCGTGGCTCGCGAGACGAGTGCGCTGAACCGGACGGATGCGAAAGCGTCAACTGCTTTTCTTGAAGGAGTGTCCCGTTTTTAGACCAGCAATAAATAATACCAGAGCCACCGCCCCCAGTGCGAATAGCGTATCGCCGGGGACGCGCATCCAACGCCACACAGTGCTAGCAATTCGAGAATGAACCTTTTCACCAATCGCTGCGTATATGCCCATTCGCTGTGATTAGCCGCGCGGACCGTGCCTACTAGGAAAAGAAGATCATACCAGTGTGAACGAGTTCCACAGTTGACTCATGAGATTTGCCTATGCTCACTTGCTAACACTTATTCAGCAAGGCAATTCTAACGGACTAGGGCCATTCGGTCATTCGAAGAATACTGGATGTCTGAGGCAAAAGTTTGCAAACAGCATGCGGGTGATCTAGCCCTGCATCAGGATCACTATTACCGACAAAGCTCCTAGTAACAGGCCCGCCGCGATGATGAACAGTAGGATCGCGCTAATACTGGTGAAGGCCGCACTGTCCTCGTCCTGCAAGTGTTGCAACTCTGCGGCATCAAAGGTGTCGTGACGGATGTCAAGCGATTGAAATTCAACGGTGGCCATGGCAGTTCCTGCGGGTTGGGTGGATGATTAGTTTGTTCATCCTGCTAAAGCAGAGCCTATGCCATTTTGCGTTAAGACAGAAGAATAGTCGCAACATCAAGTCCTGCAAGGCATTGGCCGCATGCGGTGATACGGGGGTACACTTGAGGTGACTCTGTGCGATCGCACACCGCGCGCGACGCAGTGACACACTCGCTTAAACGCGCGCCCGACGCGGCAAGGTGACGATGATTTCCGTGCCGGGCACGGAACAGTTCCCTACGGAAATCGTGCCGCCGTGAGCCTCCACCATCCGCTGCGCGATCGCGGTGCCTAAGCCGGTCCCCGTGGGCCGGGTGGTGTAGAACGGCTCGAAGATCCGCTGCCGCTGTTCGGCATTCAGTCCTGGGCCATCGTCGCGAACGTGAATGCAGAGTGCGTCCGCGCCTTCGAGCGTGGCCGTCTCACAGGCGACTTCAATGCGAACCTGATCGCCCCCTGCGACAATGGAATTCTCGAGCAGGTTGCGGAACACCTGCACGAGGCGGAAACGATCTGCATCGATCACGAGGTCTGCCGCTAGGATGCGCTCGTGCAAGTCAACGTCTTTGCCTCGACGCTGCGGAGCCAGCAGTTGCCAGGCCTCGCGCCACACCTCGGTGATCCGGCAGGAGGAGCGATCGAGCACAATCGGCGCGGCGTAATTGCGAACCTCGTCGAGAAGTTGATGCACGTGCGCCTGCGACTGGTGAATGCGCGCTACCAACTCCAGCGCGATTGAATTGCCCTCCAATTCCAGTTCCAGCATCTCAGCACTAGCACCAATGCGTTGCAGGGCATTGCGGCTTTCATGGGCCAGACCGGTGGCGACTAGTCCGATCGCGGCCAAACGCTGCGACTGCAGGGCGTGCTGCTGCGCCTCGTGAAGATCAGTAATGTCGTGACCAATCACGAGCACGGCAAAAGCGGATCCAGCCGCATCAAACAGCGGCACCCCCGACCAATGCAGATAGCGAGGCCGGATGGTACTTGCCACCATCGAGGAAGCGGTAACCGGCTTTGTGCTGGCCGCCGATGCGCTATTAAGGAGTGCGTCCCGCAAGCGTGGACGATCTTCGGGCAACAAAAAGACGTCGAACCAATCTTGATCCTGCAGGGGCTGGGAATCGGCCGCCAACGATTCCGAAAATGGATTGCAGCGGACGATTTGGCCGCGGTGATCCAATATTAATACGGCCGCCTGCGCGTGCGCAAACAGTCCGGCGGAGAGTTCTTTCTCGCGATGCAGCACGTCGTCCAGCCGTTGTCGCTCCAGTTCCTGCTGTCGGCGGACGTATGCTGTTTCGTACGCGTCGCTGATGATTGCCAAATCGAGATCGAGCAGCTTGTTGAGTGATTGCAGACATAACGAGTGGATCGCTTCGTCGCCCCGCCATTGCTCACGTAGAAGCCGAATCATGCCAGTCCGCAAACGCGACAATGCCGCGGCTACATAAACCTGCGGCAAGCCAATCTCTACGTGCCGCAACCCGACTCGCCAGCGGCGGGCAATGTATGGCTCGTCGTAAGGGCCGCTGAACAATTCGCTGAGCCATTGCCGCAGTGACTGCTTGAGCCGCTCGATTTGCACCTCGCCCCCACGGATCACCCGGCTTGCCACGGGATGCCACTGGATTTCCGCGTAGAAGTCTTCGATCAGGTCCGGAAAATGCGGACCAAGAAGTTGCCCCGCGGCGGAGATGCGGCGGGTGTCGTCCTCGGTCCAGGCAACATATGCCTGCAAGTCCTGGTAGCGTGCAAATAAGCCGAGCAAGGATTCCATAAACCCCGCAGTTCGCTGGCATGCAAATATCGATTGCGAAATGAAATGCAACCTACCTGCCAAAAGACGTTCATTCAACGCTTCTGCCAGGGAGCGGGCAGACCGGCGATCGTGGACTGCATGATTGCGCGAATCGCCTGGCGGTCAGCGGAGGAAAGATGGTGGAATGATTCCGACTGGTCTTGCTCGGTGACCACCTCTCCTATCCGCCGCCAGACATGTTGCTTCACCGGTTGCGGCAGGGCGTCAAAGGCCGCGGTGTAGATCAGATAACTGCAGGGGTGCTTGAAGATCCGGCTTTGCAAATCGAAGTCGCGGAGCGTGCGGCCCCGTTCGTCGCGTGGACCGATAGCGGAAAACTCGGCAGCGAACGACGAGGTTCCTTGGAGCTGGCCCGTGAGCGGAGCTTCGTCGCAAAAGAGCAGATACCGCACAAGTCCTTCGCTCGCGGAGGCGATGCGGCTCTTGGTGCTTTCCCACATATGGTCGGCTGGCTTGCCAAGCTCCTTGTTCAATCGCTCCTGCTGGTGCATTGCCATGCGGCATTGAAAGCTCGCCTGCGTGATTCGATTGTGCCCTTCCGTTTGGTGCTCAAGCACCATCAGGGCCACAAGGTCGCTATGCGGGGTGAGATAGTTATCGGTCTTGAAGAAGGATTCCAAGCTCGTCACGTTCTGACCCGCCGTGTTGTCAATGTCCTCGGTACGCGCTGGGCGGCCGAGAACGAAATTTCCCAAGTGCGTTTGTTTGCCGTGCGTGCCGGTGACATACCATCCGCCCCAGCGC
The DNA here is from genome assembly GCA_043744755.1 of Anatilimnocola sp. Lineage (GTDB taxonomy): Bacteria > Planctomycetota > Planctomycetia > Pirellulales > Pirellulaceae > Anatilimnocola. The sequence goes on along the minus strand of JAYTUF010000718.1, from coordinate 10,750 downwards.
TGGCGCAGCGGACTGGAGTGATCGATGCGGCGAGTGCCCATCGAGAGTGCGGGCAATCCCTGCCGATCCACGTACACGGAGCGCACCAAGTGTCCGGGGACCTGCCGTGTTTGACTGGAGGCGTGGCACCGCAAGCAATTATCCGTCTGACGCGTAATATCCAGGCTTTCACTGGTTCGCTCAGCCGTATAGAAGACCGCGCCAAGCTGCGGATCCACGGTGGATATTTCCAGCACATCGCTCCCGTCGCAGTAACCCACATAACAATCGTCGCTGAAGTAGAGTGCCCGCGGCGTCCGTGGCGAAATGTGCTGGCGCTGGAGGCTCGTTTTGGAGAACACCAGAATTTGCGACGATTCGGGGATCTGCAACTCGCCCAGCAGCTTGCGGAGCGACTTCAACAAAGTGTCCCCCTGCAGTGAAGTCTGGCCCGATTTCATCCGCTCCAATAACTGTGCCACCCGATCACTGGGCTTTGTATTGCGGTAGTTGACGGGGAGCTCATCGAAATCGTCGGCCCAGACCGCTGGAAAACCGGCAACGCCGAGAGCGAACATCAAGACTATGTTCATGGATCGCATCGTATTTTCCGCCTCATTTTCAACAGCACTGGCGAGCTTTCGCCAAAAAAGCTCAACTCGTTCGGTTGCTCAGTTCCGTATCGGTGATCTGATACTTCTCCAACAAGCGGTAAAGCTTACGCCGCTCGATATTTAGCGCCCGGGCCGCCTTGGATTTGTTGCCCGCCTCGCGGCGTAAAACCTCGACGACCTTGCTGCGCTGTATGGAATCGAGATCGTCGGTCAGTTCCAGCAGTCTCCCGGCCGTGGGCGCGGGCGCGGCAGCCGGAGAAGCAACTTCGCGGGGTAGATCTTGCAGCCGGATTGTCTCGCCGTCGCAGAGGATCTTGGCCCGATCGATGGCGTTGATTAATTGCCGCACGTTGCCGGGCCAGAAGTAATGCTCCAAGGCCTCCAGCGCGGCCCGCTCGATTTCCCAACCGGGGCCGAGAAATTGCTGCACCAGTAGCGGAATATCGCCACGGCGCTCGCGGAGCGGTGGCAATTCAAGGGACATGACGTTGATCCTATAAAAGAGGTCCTCACGGAAGCGCTTAGCTTCGACCTCACCTGCCAGATTGCGGTTCGTGGCGGCTAGCAGCCGCACGCTTACGCGCCTCTCTTGCACCGATCCAATACGGCGGAGCGAGCCGTCCTCTAGCACGCGCAGCAGTTTGGCCTGCAGCGGTCCTGGCAACTCGCCGATCTCGTCGACGAACAGCGTGCCGCCGTCGGCGACCTCGAACAAGCCCGGCTTCGCACTGACGGCGCCGGTGAACGAACCCTTCTCATGGCCGAACAACTCGCTTTCGAGCAGCGTCTCCGGCAACGCGGCGCAATTGATCGTGACCATCGGCTTCTCCGCCCGACGGCTCTGCCGATGCAAAGCTCGAGCCACCAGTTCCTTTCCCGTGCCGCTTTCCCCGAGAATCAGGATGGCCTTCTCACTCGGTCCGGCCCGCTCAATGAGCCGGAAGACTTCCTGCATTGCGGGCGACTGGCCGACCATGTCAGACCGCGGCAACGTACGCTCCAAGGCCACTTTGAACTGCGTTACCTCCTTGCGAAGGTTTCTGCGCTCTGAAGCCTTATTGGCAATGACCTCCAGGTCTTTGAGCGCAAAGGGCTTTTGCAGATAGTCGTAGGCGCCGAGCTTCATGGCTTCGACTGCCGTTTCGATCGAGCCTTGGCCGGTGAGCAGGATCACCTCACAGTCGGGATGTTCGGCCTTGAATCGTTTCAGCAGCTCCAAGCCGCTCATGCCCGGCATCATCATGTCGAAGATGGCCACAGCAAAGTTTCGGCGTTGTGCCAAGCCCAACGCTTCTTCTCCATTAGCGGCGGCAAGAACCTCAAAGCCGCCTCGTGTAAACCGGTTGCGAAGTGTCTCGCGGAATTCGTGGTCGTCATCGACGACAAGCAAATCCAGGGCGGTCGAAGTCATGGGTACTACAGTCGAAATGGGGATCGAGTCCGCTGCGCGGGTCTAAACGTCTAAAGCAATCCTTATACCATCGCGATAATCTGCGGGCACGCACAGGGGAACCTGCCGTGATTTGTTGAGGCTGCACGGATGTTTCGCGCGATGAGGGCCTTACCCTCCTCTGCCCAGCACTGTGCGGTCTGGTCACAGACTGTGCGGGGTCGCACACTCAATCCAGTCTTCGCTGACAACTCGCCCGCCGGCACCTTGCGCGTAATTCCCACGATTCTGCGTGGTTCACCTGGATTCCTCGCGAAATCGGGACGGTGGTACTGCGCTTGCATCCTCTCCGTGTGAGTTAATCACGCTTCGAACGAAAGGAGCCTGCTATGAACGCTCGAATTATTCTGGTGCCGACGGACTTCTCGACGATTGGCCAAACGGCTCTCGACACGGCGACGGCGTTGGCCCGCGACAAAGGCGCGAAGCTGCTGATCGTACATGTGCAGGAGCCATCGCTGGCGTATGGCGGCGGCGAGTTTTATTACGGGATCGAAGAGCCGAATCTCAGAGACTTGCAAACGATGCTGCAGGAAGTTGTACCAGGCGATCCCTTAGTTGCCTATGAGCACCGGCTGATGACCGGCATACCGGCCGAAGTCATCGTTCACCTCGCGGAAACAGAAAAAGCCGACATGATCGTGCTCGCCACGCACGGCCGCACCGGCTTGTCTCGGTTGTTGATGGGAAGCGTGGCCGAAGCGGTGGTGAGGAATGCCCGATGCCCGGTGCTGAGCGTTAAGGCTACCATTCCGAAGCCAGTCAAAGCCTAACACCGTGAACAGTTCCGATCTGTGCAATGTCTAATCGACTATCAGAAGGATCAAGCCATGCGTAATTATGATGAATGCCGAACGTATGTCGAGCATCTTCTCGCGGAGCATCGCCGCCTCCACCGCATGCTCGTGCTTGGGCGGAAGACTATCGCTGGAAGCGAGTCCAACAGAGACGTTTGGACCCGGAACGTAATCAAAGTGCTGCGCGACGTGCGCGCCGAACTTCAATGCCATTTCGCCGAGGAAGAAGGCGGCGGCTGCCTCGATGAGGCAGTTTCCTTCCGCCCCCAGCTCGCTCCGGAATTGAAGCGGATCGAAGTCCAACACCCGCGGCTGTTGGCTGAGTTGGATCGACTGATCGCCCAAACCGCGGACTACAACGGGACCGTGCAAGATCGGATGCTGGTGGAGAGGGGATTCGATGAGTTATGCCGCGAACTGCACGCCCACGAAGCCGCGGAAAACGAGGTCTTGCGGCAAGGCTTCGGAGCGAGCATTGAGCCTGAAGGAAACGACGCGACAACACCGGCGAGCCACTTTTAGGCGGCGAGTCCTTGCAAAAGCCGTCCGACGGTGAAGGCCGCTCCGCCGATCAGGAGCGTTTCTACACCGGACGCCAGCGGCTGCCGATCGACGATGTGTCCCCGAATGACGCCAATTGCGAAAAAGGTAATGCCGGTCAGTATCGTGCTGGCGACAAAGGTTTCTGTGGCGCGGCCCGACATGAACCACAGCGTTGGAATAAGCGGCACGACGCCCGCTAGGATGAAAGCGGCGAGCGTCACCGAGCCCGCTCGCCATGGCGATGGCGGCTGAAGCTGCAAGCCCCACTCTTCCGTCAGCATGGTATTGACCCACCGTTGACGATCTTCAGTAATCACCTGCACGATGTGTTCAAGAATGTCGCCGCTGAAGCCCTTCGCCAGATAGATCTGGCGGACTTCTTCGCGCTCTCCCTGCGGAATGCGTTCGATGTGCATTTCTTCCAGGCGGCGGAAGCGTTCAAGCAATTGTTGATCGGACCGCGCTCGCAGGAAATTCCCGGCGGCCATGCTTACGCCGTCGGCCAGGACATTGGCGAAGCCCAGCACGAGCACGACGCCGTTCGACAGGCCAGCGCCCGCTGCGCCAGCGACGATGGCGAACGTAGTGAGGTGCTCAGGCGGCAATGGCCGACAACAAGCAATACAGCCCATTCTGAATCAATCGAGCTTTGCCAGTCACTTCGCCGAGCTGCGAGTCGAGCATGTCAAGCAGCAATTCCTTTTGGTCGCTGTCCAACTTGCGCACGTTTTCGAGCAACTCGATCTTCTGCTGGTGAAAAGCGCGAATTCGAGCCAAAATCGACCCGAAGCGGTTGTAGAGTGCAAGCGTCACTAGCCCACACGCCGAAGTCAGCGGGATAGTCGTGTCGGACGCAGAGAACAAGTGTGAAGCCTCCAAGCTCGATCCTCGCTTCGATGAAACGATTTGCTATGGTTGGAGAGGGAGACGGTTTGGCGCAAGTGATAGCCATTAGATCGGGAACAGTCAACATCGTATCTAGGTAGAATGGGAGATGTGGCGACCTCCGAATGTCAGGGTATCGTCCCCGACTCGTCGCTGGATCGGCGTCGCGGTAATGTCCCGGGGCCGTATCGTTGGCAGGAGCGACCGATGCTCACGACGACGTCAGAAGGCGACTTTTCGCACCACAACGCGCTAACAAAATGGCTCAGTTCCCCAGCAGCGTATGACCACGCACCGGACGGTATTGAGCAAATCGAAACGCATATCTCTCGCGTGTTTCTAGTCGGCTCGCTGGTTTACAAGCTGAAGAAGCCGGTCAGGTACGACTTTTTGGATTTCAGCACGCTGTCGGCTCGCGAACACGCCTGCCGTGAGGAGGTTCGTCTTAATCGTCGTCTGGCCCCGCACAGCTATCTGGGCGTTGTTCCGATCACCTGTGATGCTGACGGCATTTTTGCCCTCAGTGGTCGGGGCGAGGTTGTCGATTGGCTTGTGCAGATGCAGCGTCTACCCCACGACAAGATGCTCGACTCGCTGCATCACCTGGGACTGCTGCGACACGACCAGATCGATCGCCTCGCGGAGCTGCTGGCAAAGTTTTACTCAAATGCCTCCCGAGTGGAAATTTCACCCGACACGTACCGTTCGCGCTGCCTGGCCCATGTGCAGGGCAATTTTAACGAGCTGCTCGCAGACTCTCGGCTGCCGCGCCCGGTTGTTCAACGCGTGCACGCATTTCAATTGCAGTTGCTCCACTGTAACCGAGAAATCTTCGACACTCGCGTTTACGCCAAGCGAATCGTAGATGGTCATGGCGACTTGCGCCCAGAGCACATTTGCTTCGCCGACCAGACCGCCATTTTCGACTGCATCGAGTTCAGTGCGGAGTTCCGGCAACTCGATCTTGCCGACGAACTGGCTTTTCTGGCGGCGGAGTGCGATTACATCGGTGCGACCTGGGTAGGACCGCGCTTATTGAGTAGATTTCAGGAGTTGAGCGGGGACCATCCACCGGCGGTGCTCCTCGATTTCTATCGGGCTTACCGCGCATCGGTGCGCGCCAAAGTCGCCACGTTGAGAGCCGTGCAGCTCATCGGATCGGATCAGGAAAACGCAGAACATGAAGCCAGGGTGCATCTGACCTTTGCTGATCAATACGCAGCACCGAACCTGAAGCCACTGGTGCTCGTGGTCGGGGGCCTATCCGGCACCGGCAAGACGACGCTAGCTCGCGAGCTGGCGAGGTCACTGGGCGCAGAGTTGCTGCGTTCCGATGTCGTCCGGCAGGAACTTTTCGGCATCAGTACACAACTGCCGCGCGTCGACCAATCTCAGTATCTGGCCGAGGCCCGGAAAAACGTGTATCAGGAGATGTTCCGCCGCGCCGGCGCGCTCCATCGTCAACAAGTTTCCGTCGTGCTTGATGCCACGTTTTCGAGAGCCTCCAGCATCCGACTGGCTAGGGCCGTAGCTACGCACCCCTGGGCGATGTTTCTCGCTATTGAGTGTTATTGCCGGCCCGATGTCGCCAAGGATCGCATCATCAGTCGATTGCGAACTGGGCAGGATGAGTCGGAAGCCAATCTAGAAGTCTTCTCGCAACAACAGCAATTATGGGAAGGCTGGCCTATCGAGATCAGGCACTGCCGGATTAACACTGAGCAGACGCTTGCCTCCCAAGCCGACCAGGTCATCGCCGAATTGTCGCGAGACTGGCGTAGCGGTTTTGACGCTGATCGCCGATCACCGCTAGGGCCAGATGCGCTCGCCGAGGGTCGTCCTATATCAGACTGCCATGATTTGTAGCATGATCGGCGGGGACTTTACCTGCTACTTGGCCAATGACCCGGCCCTTAACTCGCCTCTTGTCACCGGTCTAGTTGGCATGCTGCTTTCAACGAGGAAACTCTCGTTTGCCAACTGGCTGGAGTGTGAGATGACTGCTCAAACGATTTCCGTACCAACACTCGTGCGAATGAAACCCGGTGCGTTGGACCGGGTCGGGCTGTATCTTGCCCGCGGGGGGCATTTTAACGTGGCTGTAATGCAGAGCAGGGGATTGATGCCACAATTGCTCGACCGTCTAACGGGCAGCCTGGCTGCCGAAAGAATTTCGATCGCTTTGCAGTCGGACATCTCCGACGCTTCGTTCGAACAAGCCGCAAGCCATTTCGCTCAACTTCCACGCGGGACGAACGCGATTGTCGGAATCGGAGGTGGCAAGGCGCTCGATACGGCCAAGTATGTCGCTTTCTTGGCGAATGCCGCCTACTACGCTGTCCCTACGTCGCTTTCTAACGACGGTTTTTGCAGTCCGCAGTCCAGCCTCACTCTGGGGGGCCGCCGTCGCTCACTGGCCACGCGCCTGCCGTTCGGAGTGGTCATTGACACGGACGTCTGCCTGCAGGCTCCCCTAAACCTGTGGCTGTCCGGCGTCGGCGACTTAGTGGCCAAGGTCACAGCGATCCACGATTGGAAGCTTGCGTTCCACGCTCGCGGGGAGGTCGTCAATGATCTGGCGGCTCTGCTTTCCGATGCTACGGTGCGTCCGTTCATGGCTCACGCAACACGCGACATCGAAGGTGTCCGGCTGCTAGGCACCTCGCTGTTGCTCAATGGAATCGCCATGGAGATCGGCGGAACCTCTCGCCCAGCCAGCGGCAGCGAGCACCTGATCTCGCATGCACTTGACGAAGTTTCGCCGCGGCCGCGGCCGCATGGCTTGCAGGTAGGAATGGCGACCTACCTGGTTGCGCGGTTGCAAGGCGCAAGAGCTGATGAAGTCGGTCTGGTGCTTGATCGCACTGGCTTCTGGAACGAAATCCGATTGGATCCCTTCTGTCGATTGGAGTGGCTCGCTGCAGTTCGCAGGGCGCCCTCAATCAAGCCGAACTTCTACACAGTGCTTTCCGCGAGGGACTGTCTACCAGAAGTGGAGCGTTTCATCGACGATGATCCACGGCTTGTGGATTGTTTCAAATAGTAAAATCTGTGCCGCAGATCCTTGTCGTTGTGACGCGCAGCAGCGAGTCTCGCGGACCGACTCGCCGAATCGGTGTTTGCTCCAACATAATGCGGCCCGGCTCGGGGAAAACAGCGGCTTTCATGGGCGACTCCTTCGGCGTTCAGGTACCCGGATGCAGCGGCCAAAAGGCGGGCTGGATTGGCGAAACGAAGTCATCGGGCTTGACCGTAAGGATGCTGCAATCACACGACCCGAGAACTTTCTCGGCGGTGTTGCCCAGGAGCACTCCCTGGATTCCGCTACGGCCGACCGTACCCATCACGACCAGGTCCGCGGCCACCTGCTGGGTAAGCCGCTTCACTTCTTTCCAAGGCGTACCCCACGACAGGTGAATCTGCAGCTTGCTGCGGTCGGCTGAAAGTGAATCCAAAAATGCTTCGAGGCGATTCTTGGCCTCTTCGTTGATCTCGTTCCGCAATGAGCTGCCTTGCGGAATCTTGGAAATCACATCCTCGGGAATGTCCATCGAATCGATGACATGCAGCAAATGAAATTGGGCACCGGCCTGTTGGGCGAGCCACCAACCGTGAGCGGCGGCTTTGATGCTGACTTCGGAAAAGTCGGTCGGCGCAAGGACGACCTTGGGAGGACCTGCATGCTCCGCCTTTGCGATCCAGACACTGGCTGGGCACTTGCGGATCAATCGCTTGGCGGTGCTGCCAACGAAGAATTGCTCCCAGGCTGCCATCCCGCGAGTGCCAGCCAGAACCACATCGTACCCTTCTGCCTGAACTGCGTGGATAAGCTCCACGAAAGGTTCACCCAGCAGGGTCTCGAATTTCACCTCCAAATCCGTTGCGCCGAGGTCCGCAATGATCTGCCGCATTTTCGCGTCGGACTTGCTGCGCACCTCCCGCTGAAAGGTATCACCTTCCCCGTACAATAAGTCCAGCTTTGCCTGAGTAGATACGCTATGAACTGCACGGCGCAAATCAGGCAATGCATTGGCCAGCGTGATGCTCGCGCCGGTTTGCCGCGCCAGCCACACGGCCTGTGCGAGGGCCGCACCGGCGTGGGGCGAGAAATCGGTTGCCACCAGAATTCGGCGATAGCCTAGAGCAGCGTCGATCATGTTGCACTCCTCTCTGTGAAATTGATAACATCTGATACCGCCACCCTGGCCATGGCGAGCAACAGCGGTCGATTCGCGTTTCGGGCGTCTCAGGTCTCTCTCCACTTGATAGCCTGAGTTACCGGCAGAAGGTTTGCAAGGCTAACGTGTGGAATGACTTGGCCCGCGCTCAAGCTGAAGACGGACTCCCTCGATCGCTTATCGCATCCCTCGATTGTCGACAGTGTGAGCGAAGTGTGCTCTTACGTGCGCGCGGCGTGCAAATTAGTAATCAGAACTCAGTTCAATTTAGAATCGCTGGCAATTGCATTGTCGGAGCAAAACTACATCCCCCAGCCAACTGGCGGCACGGGCACACTATGTTCGCAGCAGAATTTCAACACCGCATCCCGCATGGAGTTGACGAAGGTCGCCCCTTTATTACGAGTCAATCGATTAAACACTCGCGCAGCGCAAGCATAGGGTGATCGACGGACACGCCACTGCTTGCCTGTTCTCGCGAGCAGCAGATCCAGCTCGTCGTCGCTGTTGCTTGCCGTCAGCCGGCTATGGACGTGTTTGTCGCCGAGTGCGGCAGTTGCATTGCTGATTAGCAACTCAACCAACTCGCTGTACTGCTGGGCATAAAGTTCGTCGAGCTCCAAAGCCAGCAGGTCATACCCGACAGATAATTGCTCCATTTGATCGAGGAACAACGGGACGAGATCGCCAGCGATGATGTGACCGTGCTGTGGGGCGATGACCTTGACGGGCGGGGTCAATGCACGAATCTGCCGGATTGCGTAACGCAGTATCTCCCGGGTGGGCATGTAGATCTGATGAAATTGAGCGATGCCACCCCAATCCGCTGCTTCGGCGAACAAGTGAACGCGACCCACTTGATTGAGCCCGCCAAACAGGTCTCCGCTGAACAAGATTTGCGATTCCGGGTCGTACCAGGCCATCGCGCCGCGAAAATGGCAAAATGGGGCTGGAACGGGTTGCCAGGCAATTCCACCTCGCAGAGTTTGCACTCGGGCCTGAAATGCCGGCGGAAACAGCAAGGCTCCGGGTTGCACTTGTAGGTGCTGGACGAGCCGCCAGGTGTCTTCGGTCAGCAGCACCGACGCGGCGGGATTGCTCCGGCAGAACGACGGAAGATTTCCCGTGACATCGGGATCCTGGTGATTGACCGTGATGTAGTCCAGCCCACCATTTCCGGTCAAGTCGTTGATGTTTGACTCAATAACGGCCGCATCGAATTGCGAACCGGGATCGATGCAGATACTGGTTCCATGCCGCGGCCCAGGAAAGATCCTCAGATACGTATTGCATTGCAGCAACGACTGTGGATTGCGGTACCCGATCATCCAGCACCGCTCGGCAATTGGCAGAGGCCCAGATGACTCCGCTGATTCAGAGGATTGCTTCAACATGGCTGTTTGCACCTCGGATGGCAGTAATGATGCTCGTGGTCCGTATCCCTCAGCCTCTTTGCCTAAGAGTGGATGCGTCGACAGAGGTTGTTGCAGAGCGATTCCCGATCAATGTGGAGCGGGATGTGACAATTGGTAGCAGGAGGCACTCCACTTCAAACAGGTGCCGTTCATAGTCATCGCACAAGGCGGAAAGCTGGTCGAAGAGCATGTCGGCTGGTTGGGCAGTGAGTTTCCGGTAGTGTCGAGTGTCAAATTTGCTGGTCAACTCGTCGCGAGTGAGTCGCAACAATCGCCAGAGCATCTGGAGGCGACGCGCGTGCGATCGCGCAACAATCTTAGTTACGGCGAGCAGTTCGCTCGGAGGCGATTGCTCCTTGCATGTTGAGTGCCAGCGCAGGAATTGAGGAAAGACGACCGACTCTTCGTAGCGAATACCCATCAGAATCGCATCGCGGAGTTTGCCAAACTGCTGGATGATTTTGTTCCATTGACCATCGCGAGTGGCGGATAGCACGGCAATCGTTGGCAACCTATTCGTCAGGTCCGTTAACGATTGCCGAACGACTGCATGGTGAACCCGGACGATATGGTCTACCAACTCATCCGGCGGCCATTCTCGGTTCGGATGAGTTGGCAGATAGTCATCCCCGACAGAGCGCTGCCTCGCGGGACGATGTAGATAACATTCGTTCGCCACGAGCGCAGAGTTGTCCGGATACGACACGACTGATGAAAGGCCCATAACTTACTCCCTGTTCTAACAAGGAAGGTTCAACTGCCGATCCGCTCCTATTTCAATATTTCAATAGGGCGCAACCAGCCTTCCGCTCAGGTGCTAGCAACGGGAATCTCGGCATTTTCCCTCGTGATTCAACGGGACCATGCACTTTCGGCTGGAATTAAACAG
>JAYTUF010000717.1:0-4371 GCA_043744755.1 Anatilimnocola sp. | reverse complement strand
ATTTTGGTGTGCAGGCCGGTGTAGGTGAAAAAGATCGGTAAGAAAAAGACCGAGAGGAAATCGCGCAGTTCCCGGCCGAGCGCCTTCCGCAGCGGTTCTTCGTCCGACAGCGCCGCCCCCAGCAGGAACGCGCCGAAGATTGCAAAGATGCCGATCAGACTCGTCGCGATCGCGCACGTAAACAGCACGACCAAGACCAGTGCGAGACCACCGGGAGTTAGCTCATCCGACTTTTCGCCGACGTAACACCGCTGCAGGATCCACTTCAACAAGGGTCGGACGACGAACAAGACGACCGCGAGAAACAGCAGCGTGAAGAAGGTCATCTGGGCCACGCGCCAGCCGTGAAACTGGGACTGCACGATGCTCGAGACCGCGGCCAGCAAGGTCCAGCCAATCACATCGTCCACCGCTGCGGCAGTCATTGTCACCGCGCCGATGCGGGTGCGGACAATGTTGAGCTCCAGCAGAATCCGCGCCAGGACGGGGATCGCGGTGATCGACATGGAGACGCCCATGAAGAGCAGGAAACCGAGGAATGAAACGGCCTTCCCGTTCACTGGTTCCAGATACGGATAGATCAGCGGCGCGAGACCAGCCCCAATCGCGAAGGGCAAGAGCACGCCGGTGAGTGAAGTTGCGAACGCGGCCGACCCATGCCAGCGGAGATGACTGAAGTCGAACTCCAGGCCCACGAGGAACAGCAGCAAGATCAGTCCCAGTTGACTGAGGATCTGCATGACCGGGGCCGTCTCCTTTGCGAAGATCGCTTCGGCAACGGCGGGAAACAGCGAGCCGAAGAGCGAAGGCCCGAGCAGCAAGCCCGCGGCAATCTCTCCGATCACCGCCGGTTGCCGGAACCACTTCGCCACTCGCGCCCCAATTTGCGCAGCGGCGATGATGACGGCCAGTTGCAGCAACACGCGCAGCAGGAGCGATTCCGTTTGGGAATCACCGGCAGCCAGCAATAACGCAGGGGAGAACATAGCCTGTTATCATGGCTGACGGAGAATACATGTCAAGACAAATGTTGTTAAAACGTGAATTGTGGCGGAGCGAAATCACCGGACGGCCATCATGCCTTGCATTCTTGAAACTTACGCAAGAACAACTTCAATCTTTATTCTGCCGGAAACGATGAGCCAGTCCTCTCGGCTTCCGCAGCCAGGTCGGTGCCTGGTCCTCCCAGGCTGATGCCAAATGGATGGAGCATCTGCCTCAGGTATGTCGGCGGAATTTCTTCGCGAATGCCGAAGGCGGCCGGCTCGTGGTCGGGGCAGCGATAGGTGCCGAAGAGCAGGTCCAGGAGGGGCGAGATGTTGCCGTAGTTGCCGGCGTCGCGAGCCCGGTCGTGATGCCAGTGATGCAATTCAGGAGCGCCGATCAACATCCGCAACGGGCCGAGCGGCAGCCGGACATTGCTGTGGATGTAGATCGCCCACAACGTGCGGAAGGCCACGAGGCCGGCCAGCGTCCCGACGGGAAAGCCGAGCAGGAAGGCGGGCAGGTTGATCAGGCCCAGCGTGTAGATCGTATCGATCGGATGCTCGCGATGCGCGGCGAGCCAGTCGAGATGCTGGGCGCTGTGATGGATCGCATGAAACCGCCACAGCAGAGGCAGATGGTGTTGCAGGCGATGCCCCCAGTAAACGCAGAAGTCACTCAGCGCGACGACTTCAATCGCTTGCAGCCACCAAGATTGACTCGCGACGAGCTGACGAAAACGCGCTGGCACAAAACCATCGAGGGCGTAGGCGAAATTGTTCAGCAGCCAAAACACCAGGCCGTTGAACACCAGATATTGCCCCAGCAGAAAGCATACATCCGTGAACCAATGGGGCCGCAACCAGCGCTGCCCCGGCCGCGCGGGAAACGCCGTTTCGAGTGGCCAAAACAGGATCGCCAGAAACAGGACGCTCAGGCCCGTCGCCAAGAATAAGTTCGGGATCTGCAGCCAGTAACCGCTCATGGCCGGCGGCCTTGGTTGCCCGCTGGTTGTTGCTGGGCGGTATTGGTTTGAAGGTCAGCTGGCCCGATCACCCCTGCCGACTTAGAACCGGGAAACAGATGTACGCGACTGGGTGCCGCGGTCTGGACTGGCGTCGGCTTGGCTGCGGCTTGCGGAGTTGGTTGCGCGCTCCCCACGGTCCGAAACGCCGGCGCCGATTTGGAGCCCATCATAAACTCAACCCGCGCCCCACTCGGATCCTTTTCGCCCGAGGCGCTCGCCGGCGTCAGCTTCGGCCGCGCGCCCGAGAACAACTGACCACCCCCCTTCGCATAGACAAACAGCCCGCCAATGAGTACTGCGAAGATAACAATGGGAACGCGATGGAGAGGAGGTTGGACGTTCATGACGGCACGCTCTGGTAAGAGGTCACGGATCTGAACACTCGAAATGCTACCCCTACTTCAGTGCTGGTTACAAGGTCGAACGCCGTAACGGGCTTGTAACGGCTGATCCCGAAATGGCCCAGTGCAATATAATGACTTGCTTTAAGATCGCGAAGCGGTAGACTCTGGGTGCCAATCATCTGTAACTCCCTTCGCTGGGGTTCACCGCATGTCTAATTGTGGCCTGTCTTCGCCCGTCATCGTGCCCGATGTGATCGATTGGGATCGAGACTACTCCTCCGTCACTGTGGATCACCTCGCGGCAATGTCCGATGTCGAGCTTGCTGCCGTTGATCCGGTGGCAATGAATTTGATCGTCGCCAAGGGGTTGCCGGCGCTTGCCAATCTGGACGTTCGTCGGTATCAGCAAACCGTTGACGCCTGGGTGCTAGACCTGAATCGTCGCTGCTTGCCGATGTGGGAGCCGAGCTTTCATCTCGCGCCGCAAGACTTCGAGGATGATATTCGGTACTTTCGGCTGGGGATGGTTTGCCAGTATCTCGACCTGGAAGTCGGCATCCAATACCATCCCGATCAGCGAGACATTTCCTCTATTCGTTACACCGATCCTACACAACTGTTTTTGAATGGGGTGATCGATACCCGGCTGGGTACTTGCGCTAATCTGGCCACATTGCAGCTTGCCATTGGTTGGCGAATGGGCTGGCCGGTTTCGTTAGCGTGCGTCAACTCACATTACATTTTGCGATTCGACGATGGCGAGACCACGTACAACATCGAAACAACGCAATCACGCCGCGGGGGTTTCCAGTCGGATCCCGATGAATTCCTGATCCGCGAAGAAAGTCTCCCGCCGATTGCGATCAGTTCTGGCTCGGACTTACGAGCCTTGCGTCCGCGAGAAGTTCTTGGAGTGTTCGTCGGACTACGAGCCCGCCATCGGGAACGAACTAGGGCATGAAGAATTAGTACTTGATTCCGAAGAAGATTGGCTGTTGGCAAGGCGCCTTTTTCCGACGAATCGAGTCATTTATCGCAATCAAATGGTCGTTACGACCATGCGAGGCGATTTGCTTTTCGAACCTCACGAAGCAGGGCATACAAATACTCACGCGCTGCTTCTAAAGGGCATCGAAGATATTCGGCGTAAGCATCGCGTAAACAAAAAGCCCATACCCGTCTCTGCGGCGTCGTTGGATGTAATTGATGATTTTTTCGCTTCAATTGAGGTCAGCAAATGAATGCAATCATGAAGTCAAGTGCCGTTCGAAAGCCATTTCGAACTGGAGCGCAGGTAGTCAACCGTCTCAACTGCTGGTATGACCCAAAGGCGGAGAGATTGGTTAACGAAGGTGCCGTTGGATTTGCCGGAAACGATACCAACTTAACGCGATATGTGGCGAACACGCCGCTCATGGCGACCGACCCTACAGGTCTAACGAAGCAGCTCGATGTTGCCGTCCTCATTGCCAAAGGGTCATACGCCAAGCACAAATTAATCATCGATGCCGTACTTGCAAAGGCCACGGCGGTACTAAAGGATCTGGATATCGCGTTAAACTTCACGATCGTAGAAGTCCCCGTTTTGATTGTTCAAGAAAAATTAGTTGGATTTGATGTCACGCATGACACAAGGGGAGCGTTATCTCAGGTAAGTGCGTCAGATTGCGCGAAATATGTTCTTGACACGCTGAAGAGCGACGCAAAGTTTTTGGCCCCGGAATTTGCCGCCAGCAAAATCAAAAAATGGGACTATGTCGCGTTGATATACACCGAAGGAAATGGCATAAACGGATATACCCACCTCGACACCGGTATTGAAGGAATTCAAATAAATTTAAAGGATCTAATCAAGGGAATTGGTACCATCGATGAAGTTGGGCTTGCGTTCGCCCATGAATTTGTAGCGCATATTATGGCTCTTCCGGATTGAGCGTACTTTTTCGTAACTCGTTGCCGTTAATGAGGATGCCGTTTTGGGATTTTGGAGGCATGGCTCCGGTGTCCAAGGGGATA
>JAYTUF010000716.1:0-4373 GCA_043744755.1 Anatilimnocola sp. | reverse complement strand
CACCCACGACCGGAACATCGCCGAACCCGCTGAAGATCGAAAACAAATCATCCGGGCCGGCCGGCGAACCGACCGCGACTTCGCGGGTCGTCGTTTGTTGATTGAGAAAGCCAAACTCGATGAGCATCCCTTCGGTGAGCGGCTTGGCGACCAGAACGCGCATCCCACTGGCGTTCGGCAAGCTGACATCGTCCGTGGACAGGATCGGCGGACCGGGAGGCGTACGCGAAACAAGCCCGATCTCGCTCCCATTTTGATGCCGCTGCCAGTTGAGATAATCAACCTGCACGGCGATGGAAACCGGATTGTCTGGCTCATTCCAAAACGTCGCCGTTTGGCCAAACGCCTGGCCGGCAATGACCATCCATTGCGACAGCAACACGAGCGAGCAGAGAACCTGAATTCGTTTCATCGCCAGGGCTCACAGCGGGATTGAGCAGCGCCTATTCGCAACGGAAAATCCGTTGCTAGCGATTCAAGCAATACAATCGCTACGCGCCCTATGATCTGACTATCGGCCAATTCCCCGGCAGAAACGAACGAAGCTCCGCGAATTTCTCCCCCGAACGGTCAAGGTAGCCCGTCGCGTTAGCAAGGGAGTGCCGCGAGTGAACTCCGGATGTGCCAACCGTGCGGCAGCACGAATGGGATTTGCAAGGACCGGTCGGCAATGGAAGTCAACGACAACGAAGCACCAACGCCCATTGTTCGTGCTGCCGCACGGTTGCCAATGGTTCGTCTTCTCGCACGCCTCCCTTGCTGACGCGGCGGGCTACCTTCTTTATTTCTTCACTTCAAACTCCCCTTCAATCACGTCGTCGTCGCTTTTCTTCGCGGCTTCGGGCGCAGGACCGCCGCCTTCGGAACCACCATCACCGCCGCCGGCTGCTCCGGTCTTTTCATAAAGCATCTTGGTAAAGGCGTGCGAAGCGGCTTCGAGTTGCTCGATGGCGGATTTTATCGCCGCGGTATCGGTGGTCTTGGCTTTCTCGCGCGTGGTATCGATCGCTCGTTGCAACGGCTCTTTGTCGGAGTCAGCCAGCTTGTCCGCGTTTTCCTTCATCGTCTTTTCGAGCGAGTGGCACATGTGTTCGGCTTCGTTGCGGGCCGTGGCCAGTTCGAGCTTTTGCTTGTCCTCGTCGGAGTGGGCTTCGGCGTCGCGGCGCATCTTTTCGATCTCGTCTTTCGACAAGCCCGACGATTGCTCGATCCGCACGTTGGCCTGCTTGCCGGTCCCCATTTCGCGGGCGGAAACATCCAAAATGCCGTTGGCGTCGATATCAAACGTCACCTGAATCCGCGGCGTGCCGCGCGGGGCCGGCGGAATGCCGTCCAGGCTGAAGTCGCCCAGCAGGCGGTTGTCGTTCGCCATCTTCCGTTCGCCTTGAAAAACCTTCACTTGCACGCCCGGCTGATTGTCAGCCGCGGTGCTGAATTCTTTCTGGGCTTTGAACGGAATGGTGGTGTTCTTTTCGACAATCGCGGTCATCACGCCACCTTCGGTTTCGATGCCAAGAGTCAGCGGCGTAACGTCCAGCAGCAACACGTCTTTCCGTTCGCCGGCCAGCACCGAAGCTTGAATGGCGGCGCCGACGGCAACCACTTCGTCCGGATTCACGCCCTTGTGCGGCTCTTTGCCGAAGAGGTCCTTCACGAGCTTGACGACTTTGGGAACGCGGGTGCTGCCGCCGACGAGCACGACTTCGTCGATCTCGCCCGGCTTCAGGTTTGCGTCCTTCATCGCTTGCAGCACTGGCTTACGGCAGCGCTCCACCAGCGGATCGATTAGCTCTTCAAACTTCGAGCGCGTGATCGACATCTGCAAGTGCTTAGGCACGCCGTTGGCCATCGTGATGAATGGCAGATTCAAATCGGTTTGCGGCAGCGAGCTGAGTTCCTTCTTGGCCTTCTCGCAGGCTTCTTGCAAGCGCTGCAGAGCCATCGGATCCTTGCGGAGGTCCACGCCTTGTTCCTTCTGGAACTCGCCGGCGACAAAGTGAATCAGGGCTTCATCGAAGTCGTCGCCGCCCAGGTGTGTATCGCCGTGGGTGCTGATGACCTGGAAGAGCTGCTTGCCGCTGCCATCTTCGTCCTGTCCCACGACTTCGAGCACGGACACGTCGAACGTGCCACCGCCCAGATCGAACACGACGATCTTTTCGTTCTTCTTCTTATCGAGACCATAGGCCAAAGCGGCCGCGGTGGGCTCGTTGATGATGCGGGCGACTTCGAGACCGGCGATTTGACCGGCGTCCTTGGTCGCTTGCCGCTGGGCATCGTTAAAATAGGCCGGCACGGTGATGACGGCTTTGTTCACCTTGTGCCCCAGATAAGACTCAGCCGCATCCTTCAGCTTGCGAAGGACGAGCGCGGAAATTTCCTGCGGCGTGTATTCCTTGTCGTGAATCTTGATCTTCACATATTCTTGCGAGCCGCCGGTCACCTTGTAGGGGACCATCTTCTCTTCGGTCTCGACCTCGGAGTGCCGCCGACCCATGAACCGCTTGACGGAGTAAACCGTGCGCGTGGGATTGGTCACCGCTTGCCGCTTGGCCGGCTCGCCGACGACGGTCTCGCCCTTATCGGTGAAACCCACAACGCTCGGCGTGAGGCGATTGCCTTCCGCATTGGCGATTACCTTCGGTTCATTCCCCTCCATGATGGCCACGACGGAGTTGGTGGTTCCCAGATCGATGCCAATGATTTTTTCGCCGGCTGCCATAATCAGATGCCTCTTCAGAAATGTGGTGCAGGGACGTGTGGTCTTCAGGCCGGGTCTCGGCCGCAGCCAACTGTTCTTTTTTACGAACTCCCGTCCAGCCATCACAAAGTGATCGCCGCGGGAATGCGAGCGGATGAAAGGCAAAGACCATGCCGAATGATCGTGTCTACTTGTCGCCAGCGCCCAAGCTATTGCGCACTAAAGACTTACATTGTGCCGAGTACGTCCGTTTTTCGCGCTATTACTCGCTCACCTACAACCCGACTGCCAAAATGACACAGGCTATTCGTCAGGCTCTCACACCTCCAATTACAATTGCGGCTGGAGCAGTCCAAAATGACGCACTCAGGAACGCCTGCTTGGTTGACACCCGTTCGCTAGCTCATTACAAGGTTGATTCCTGTCACGCAGTGCCCGCCGACGCCTGACGCGTCCCGCCGCCAACCCTCCCTCTCCCAATGAACTTCCACCCATGAGCAAAAAGAATCCCGCCACTGGCCCGTCAGCTGCTGCCGCGCGGAAAGAACTCGAACGCCTTGACCGCGACATCCTGAAACTGGTCAGCGACCGCACCCGCACTTGCCAGAGGCTCGCCAAAGCCCGGCAACAAGAAGGTGGTCTGCTGCATGATATGGCGGAGGATCAGGCTGCCTTTCAGCGATTGCTGGTAACGAACAAGGGGCCGCTTTCCGAAGCAGCGTTGCACAATGTTTGGCGCGAGCTACAAGGGCAAGCGCGGACCCTGATTCAGCCGCAGCGGATTGCCTATCTCGGACCCAAGTACAGCTACAGTCATCTGGCCGGCGTTGCGCGGTTCGGCGATTCGACTGACCTGTTGCCACTCGCCACGATCAAAGCCGTGTTCGAAGCGGTGAACGTGAGCGAGGTCAACTTTGGCCTCGTGCCGATCGAAAACTCGACCGACGGCCGGGTCATCGACACGCTGGATATGTTCGCCCGCGTGCCACTGCAGATCACGGCCGAAGTGCAATTGAAAATCCATCACAACCTGCTCGGCAAATGTGTCCGCTCGCAGATCACCGAAGTCTACAGCAAGCCGCAGGCCCTCTCGCAATGCCGCGAATGGCTGGCGAAGAACCTGCCCAACGTGCGGACGGTTGAAATGACCAGCACCGCGCTCGCGGCGCAGATCGCCGTCGATAAGCCGGGCGCCGCGGCCGTTGCCAGTTATGAAGCCGGGCTGAACTATGGCTTGAATGTGATCGACGCCAACATCGAAGACAACAAGACCAACGTCACGCGATTCGCGGTCATTGGCGGCGAAGCCCCCAAGCGGACCGGCCACGACAAGACCTCGCTGATGTTCGCCATTCCTCACAAGCCCGGCGCGCTGGCCGATGCGATGGCGGTTTTCAAGCGGGGCCTGCTGAATATGACCTGGATCGAATCGTTCCCGATGCCCAACACCAAGAACGAATACCTGTTCTTCGTCGAGCTCGAAGGTCATCAAGCCGATTCCAAAGTGAAGAGCGCCTTGATCGCGCTGGGTCGTAAAACCGTGAAGCTCAACGTGCTGGGTTCGTATCCCCGCAGTTTACCGGCGGACTAAGTTCTATCAATCAAAGCGTGGGCTTGCCCACGTTCTTACTCCCTCTCCTCGGTACTCCGGGGAGAGGGCCGGGGTGAGGGG
>JAYTUF010000715.1:0-4378 GCA_043744755.1 Anatilimnocola sp. | reverse complement strand
AGCCGCTGCCGGAGAGTGAGCGGAAGTTGCTCAAGGCCTGGCTCGAATCCGGCGCGAAGTGGGGCAGCGATCCCATCGATCCGTTTCGCTACACCACGGCGTCACGGGCCGGTTATGACTGGTGGTCGCTGCAGCCGGTGAAGCAGCCAGTTCCACCGGTCATCGCTGATTCAACAAGTACAAACGCTATCGATGCCTATCTTTTGCAGAAGTTGCAAGAGAAGAATTTATCCTTCTCCGCGCCTGCCGATCGCCGCGTGTTGATTCGGCGATTGTCGTTCGATCTAGTCGGTTTGCCACCGACGCCCGCCGAGATCGAAGCGTTCGTGAAAGACGACTCGCCGCCAGCCTATGACAAGCTCGTCCAGCGGCTGCTGGCGTCGCCGCATTACGGCGAGCGCTGGGCAAGGCATTGGCTCGACGTGGCCCACTTCGGTGAGAGCGATGGTTTTGAGTTCGACAAGATGCGGCCGACCGCCTGGCGGTATCGCGACTGGGTGATTGACGCTTTCAATCGTGACTTGCCCTATGACCAATTTGCGCAACTGCAAATCGCCGGCGATGTACTATTGCCGAATGATTCTAGCGCGATCATCGCCACCGGTTTCCTTGTCGCCGGAGCGCACGACAGTCTCCTTCCCGCCGGCGACACCATGCGGCAGATCATGCGGCAGGACGAACTTGAAGACATTGTGGGCCTCGTGAGTCAGACGTTTCTCGGCCTGACGGTGCATTGCGCTCGCTGTCACGACCATAAGTTCGATCCCATCCTCGCGGCCGACTATTACCGCCTGGCCTCATCGCTGGCGGGCGTGCGGCGCGGGGAGCGGAGTTTGCCCGCGCAGGTATTACCGAAAGAGTTGAACGAGCGACAACATCAATTGGTGCTGAAGTTGAATTCGATCGAAGAAGCTGGTCGCGCCGTTATTCTCGCGAAACGCAAGCGGGAGAAAGAAGTCGGTGTCGTCCCGGAACCGTTTGCGTCTTGGGAGTTCGACAACGACGCGCAAGACTCGAAGGGAAAACTTCACGGAGAATTGCATGGCAAAGCCCGCATTGAGAGCGGAGCCCTCGTGCTGGATGGAATCAATTCCTATGTCTCTACTCCGCCCCTGGCCAAGAAGCTCAAAGAAAAGTCGCTCGAAGCCTGGGTGCGTCTCGCTGACTTGAAGCAACGCGGGGGCGGAGTGCTGACGCTGCAAACGCTGGACGGCGGCATCTTCGATTCAATCGCTTTCGGCGAACGTGATCCGGGGCACTGGCTGGCCGGCAGCAACTTCTTTCAGCGGACCAAGGATTTTCAAGGAGCCGTCGAGCAGCAGGCCGATCAGCAGTTCGTGCAACTGGCCCTGGTCTACCACGCCGACGGCCGGATCGCCGCCTATCGCAATGGCGTCCCCTATGGCAGCGAGTATCAAGCGGGCGGCGTGGTCACGTTTGAAGCCGACAAATCGCAAATCGTCTTCGGCCTGCGGCACGGTCCGCCCGGCGGCAACAAGCTGTTGAATGGGTTGATCGATCGCGCCCGGCTGTACGATCGCGCACTGCGGCCTGATGAAGTGGCTGCTTCGGCGGGAGTGGCTTCGACTTATGTTTCCGAAGAAGAACTCGTGGCGCAGCTCAGCGAATCGGAACGACAACAGCGAACGGAGTTCAAGGCGGCCATCGCAGCGCTCACGAGTCAATTGGAACCGATTCGCGATCCCAAGACGTTCGCGGTCACGCCGCAACAACCCGATATTTCTTATCTGCTGATCAGAGGCAACCCACAGCAAAAAGGGGCGGAAATTCGTCCCGCGGGCATTCGTAGTCTCACGCCCGCTGCCGCTGATTTTGAGCTCGCAGCCAATGCGCCCGAAGCGGAACGCAGGCAGAAGTTAGCGGCCTGGATTGCCAGCGAGCAAAACCCGCTGTTCGCCCGCACGCTCGTCAATCGCGTCTGGCAATATCATTTTGGCCAGGCGCTGGTGCTCACTCCCAACGATCTGGGCTTCAGCGGCGGACAGCCTTCGCATCCGGAGTTGCTCGATTATCTGGCCAGCGAATTCGTGAAACAGAAGTGGAGTTTGAAGTCGCTGCACCGATTGATAGTCACTAGCCAGGCCTATCAGCAGTCATCGTTGCCGAACGCGGCAGGAATGAAAGCCGATAGCCAGAATCGCCTCCTCTGGCGATATGCGCCACGGCGGCTCGAAGCGGAGGCAGTTCGCGATGCGATGCTGATGGTCGCCGGCGAATTGAACACCGCCCGCGGCGGCGTCAGCTTCAAGGACGTACTCCCCGTCGCCCGCGGCGGCACGCAGTTCTATCAGCCCATCGATACCGAGGGTGCCGAGTTCAACCGCCGCAGCATCTACCGGATGTGGGTCCGCGGCGGCAAAAACCCGCTGCTCGATACGTTCGATTGCCCCGATCCTTCGACGACCACCCCGACACGCGGTAGCACCACGACTCCCTTGCAAGCCCTCTCGCTCTTGAATCATTCCTTCACCCTGCGCATGGCCGACGCCTTTGCGAAACGACTGGAGCGCGAAGCAGGCGAGCAACCTGATAAGCAAATTCAATTGGCGTTTCAATTGACAACTGGAACAAATGCAGCAAATGAGCAACTGGCCGCCAGTCGCGACTTTGTGCGGAAGCATGGCCTATCACCGTTTTGTCGCGTACTCCTGAACTCGAATGCGTTTTTATATGTTGACTAGCAAGAGGGAGAGTTCCTTTGCGGCACTTCCTTGCTAACGCGACGGGCTTCCTGCGTGATGCGGTATCGATTTGCGGCACTTCCCTGCTGACGCGGCGGGCTACCTATGAGTGATCCAATGACTTCAACGTCCAACCGCCGCGATTTTCTCTCGTTCGCCGCCCAAGGCATCGGCGCGACCGCGCTCGCGACGCTGCTCTCCAACAGCAGCCCGGCCCGCGCCGAAAAGGTTCTCGGTCAGGCCAGTGACCCGCCGCCGCATCATCCTGCCAAGGCGAATCGCGTCATTCACATCTGCTTGTGCGGCGCTTATAGCCAGCTCGATACATTCGACTACAAACCGGAACTCGCGAAGCGGCATGGTCAACCGTTGGGGGGCGACGAAAAGCCCGATGTCTTCTTTGGCAAGGTCGGCCTGCTGCGGCAGAACGATTTTGAGTTTCGCCAGCGAGGGCAAAGCGGTCTGTGGATCTCGGAACTCTTCCCGCATCTCGCGGGCGTGGCCGATGAATTGACGATCATCCGCTCGATGGTCGCCGAATCTTCCAGCCATACGCCGGCCACGCTGCACGAAAACAGTGGCTTTCGGCTGAACGGCTTTCCGACACTCGGTTCGTGGCTCTCGTATGGCTTGGGCTGCGACACCGACGAGTTGCCCACCTATGTCGTCCTGCCCGATGCCCGCGGGCTGCCGTCGAGCGGGACCAGCAACTGGTCGCAAGGCTTTCTGCCCGCGCAGCATCAGGGGGTGATGTTTCAAAGCAAGGGGGCCGTGATCAACGACCTGTTTCCCGCCCGCGAGATTGCCGCCGATGTCGAGCGCGACAGCCGCGAACTGCACGCGTTGCTCAATCGCCTCGACCGCGCTCAGCGGGGCAACAGCGACGACCTGCTCGCGCGGATGCGGGCTTATGAACTGGCCGCCAAGATGCAACTCGCCGTGCCGCGCGTGACGGACCTCTCGCAAGAGACCGCGGCGACGAAAGCCGATTATGGATTTGAGCGCGATGAGACGCGCGACTTCGGCCGGAGTTGCCTGCTCGCGCGGCGGCTCATCGAACAAGGAGTGCGGTTCGTGCAACTGTTTTCCGGCGGTTCGTTTGGCAACCCGCGGATCAACTGGGATGGTCACGAAGACACCAAAGCCAATCACACGCAGGAAGCGCTCCGCATCGATCAACCGGTCGCCGCGCTTGTGAAAGATCTCCGCCAGCGGGGACTGTTCGACGATACGCTGCTGCTGTTCACCACCGAGTTCGGCCGCACCCCTTTCGCCCAGGCCGATGCGGGCGTGCTGGGGAAGGGGCGCGATCACAATCAATATGGCTTCTCGATCTGGGCCGCCGGCGCGGGACTGAAACCGGGCATCGCCTTCGGCGCGACCGACGACATCGGCTGGAAA
The DNA here is from genome assembly GCA_043744755.1 of Anatilimnocola sp. Classification (GTDB taxonomy): domain Bacteria; phylum Planctomycetota; class Planctomycetia; order Pirellulales; family Pirellulaceae; genus Anatilimnocola. The sequence goes on along the minus strand of JAYTUF010000715.1, from coordinate 275 downwards.
GCGATCGAGCACCCGACCGCCTGGCACGACTTTCACGCGACCGTGCTGCACCTGCTCGGCATCGATCACGAACGCCTCTCGATCTATCACAACGGCATCCAGCGTCGTTTGACGAACGTGCATGGGCATGTGGTGAAGGGGATTCTGTCCTAAAACTCCCTCTCCTCGGTACTCCGGGGAGAGGGTTGGGGTGGTCTGATAAAAGGTTTTAATTGTTGGCAGTGATTGGCGTTGCGCGGTTTTGTTTGGTGCGTTTGGGTTTGGGGTTTGCTTCA
>JAYTUF010000714.1:0-4380 GCA_043744755.1 Anatilimnocola sp. | reverse complement strand
TCACCTCCAGCGCCTGCCGGACTTCGTCAAATTGTGTACTCCGGCCTTTGTTGCGGAGTGTCACGAACTCTTCGTACAGATCCGGCAGACTTAGCTCCCCAACGGGCTGGTTCGCCCGCTTCATCTCCGCTTCGTCCAGGCCCATGTTGTGCCATTCAACTTTTTCATTGAAGGCGGGAAACAGTTGAACGCCTAGCAAGATTAACAGCCCAACAAACAGAGCGATCGCACCTGAGCCAAAAATGGGGCCCTGCCAGGCAGACCAGACAGGTGCCGGTGGAGCGGCCGCTTGGTCGATGACCGATTCCAATTGCTTGAGGCCGCGGATGGTCGGCACGGAGACCGTTGCCCCGCAGCGGCATGCCACCTGGCCGCCTGCCTGGCGAGTACGAACTTCCAACTTCTCACCGCAAGTGCAGGGGAGGAGGTAAAGCTGCGGAGGAGGAGTAACCGGTGCCATCCAAAATCTACTTTCTACTTTTCAACTCTCTGATTTGCGCATTGGGGTTTGAGTACTGGCAAGTTAGCAACTTTTCCCACGGCATCTTACCCCGGCGCCGCCGACCCGCGGTTCGCCCACCAAGGCAAACTGATGCCGCCATCAATCAGCAGCGCTGCTCCGGTGAGATACGTGTTCTTCGGATCGGCGAGAAACAGGATTCCTTCTGCCATTTCCTCCGGCGTGCCGAGGCGGCCGAGCGGGATCTTCGCGCCGGCGGTTTGCAACGTGTCTTCACTGGCGAATTTTCGTTCGCCGGGCGTGTCGGTCCAGCCGGGTTGGATGACGTTGATGCGAATCCGGTGTTCGGCCACTTCAATGGCAGCCGTCCGGGCCATGTGCTCGATGGCGGCCTTCGACATGTTGTAAGCCATCGCCCGCGGAGCCGGGATGAAAGCGTGAGGGGAACTGACGAGCACGATTGAACCGCCACCGGATCCTTCCGGCGAAGAACCAGCTTGTTTGATCATCTGCTGCGTCGCGGCCCGCATCAGGTAGAACGCACCCCACATCGTGACATCCACCGTCCGCTTGAAACCGGCCATCTCGGCCAGATAGAAGACTTCGCGGTCGCTATAGGCCGCGTTGCTGACGGCGATGGTCAATTTGCCAAAGTGTTCGACAGCCGCAGTGACCAGGGCTTCCACCGCGGCTTGATCGGCGACATCGCCCGCCACGGCCACCGCCTGTCCACCAACTCTCTGACATTCCGCGACAACTTTTTCAGCCTGTTCGCGGTGCGAACGATAGTTCACCACGACGCTAGCACCCGCTCGGGCCAGCGCGATGGCGGTCGCTTCGCCAATTCCCAAACTGGCTCCGGTAACAACAGCGACGTGACCTTTCAAATCGACGGCGGACATGGGCGGACGGTTCCTGGGTCGGTTGGGAGCAGACGTTTTTCCCATTGTGGCCGCTGGTTGTTTGGCGTCAACCAGCAGTGGATGCAGGTCGTTTCCTGGGAGGGCGAGGCTCCTGCCGAGCCGCGGACAGGTCGTTTCCTGGGAGGGCGAGGCTCCTGCCGAGCCGCGGACTTGCAAGTTGACGCTGGTCCGCAGCTCCCGGCTCCGCAGGCGCGTCGCCCTCCCAATTCGCGGCAACGGGCATCAAGCACTTATTCGCGTGGCAGTTGGGCGGATCATTTTGCCATTAACAAGAAGCGAATGTGTCAATGAACGGTTCGTAGCCGGGTCGCGTACCAAATGTCGGCCACGTGCCACTGACCTCCTTACTCCTGACTCCCGACTCCCAACTATTGACTCCCGACCCTGCCCCGAACCTCCGCCGCCAGAAATCTGTCTTTTTCATTAAGATCGCTACTAGCCCTGCCAGCGCCGCTAGTTAGAATTAGGCAAGCCATGTCCAAGCCGCGATTGAGATCCCTTCCCACCAATACGTGCGGATTCATCGCTCTGGCTAGTAATGCGAATTCGCAGCTTTGTGCTGCGAATACGCAGTCCGCGTGGCTGAGGATGGGAACAGAAGGCACTGGTTACTGCGTTTTAGAGGCAAAGTGTTTTAGGGGCAAGCATTTGGCGACGATTGCACGTTTCCGTGCGGACGACTCAGTTCGTTCCCGCGCAGCGTGGCGACCACCACCATCGAACTTGCCAGATTCCATCACTCACAGCGTTCGAGACTTCAACCACCCACCACCGTTCGACGCGGCGTAATGCACAACACAAAACCGGGCAGGCTCGTTCGTTGGTCGAATGCGGCCGCACGGTCAACCGTTCGTCATTCCCGCAAACCTTTCAACCGTGGCGAAGTTGGTTCAGTCTTGAGAATTGGAGCATCGTTTCTCGTGTTTGATAACCTGGTGGGACTGCGCAAAGCGAATGGCTGCCATCAGAGTCTACGCCCGCGCAATCTCCTACCATTTCAGCCGCCAAGGCAACCTAAGTCCGATTCGGTGTTAGATTTGTGTGCGATATGAGAAGCCCAACCTGACTCCCGACCCTGATTCCCTGATTCCCTGACTCCCGATCCCCGACCACCTGACCCCCAAAATATCCGATCGCCGCTGTTCTCATCCCCGAAACACCGGCCAGCCTTTGAAATCTAGATTCGAAACGCGTAGGAGCACTCCCCTTGTTCGATGCAATGCTCGATGAATTTGATGACGACGCAGTCCGTGCCCCCGAGGAAGACGAAGGCTTTGCCGTGCAAGCGGTGGCCGAGTTGGAATTGGACGACGACACTGCGGATTTGGATGTCGTCGATGGCGCCGCCGAAGCCGACGCGCCCGTCAAGCTGGATGACGAAGAACTGCTGAGCATGGGCGAAGATTCGGAATCGTGGTCCGACGACCCGGTTCGCATGTATCTGACCCAAATGGGCGAAATCCCGCTGCTCACCCGGCAGCAGGAAATTTACCTCGCCAAGAAAATCGAAGTCACCCGCCGCCGCTTCCGCACCAAGCTGCTCGAATGCGACTATGTGATTCAGCAAGCCTACAAAGTGCTCAAACGCGTCCACGAAGGGGAACTCCCCTTCGACCGCACCGTGCAGGTCTCCGTCACCGATCGGTTGGAAAAAGACCAAATCCTCGGCCGCTTGCCGCACAACCTGCGCTCGCTCGAGATTCTGCTCAAGCGGAATCGCAAGGACTTTTTGCTGGCCATGAGCAAGTCAGCCGCCAAGACCAAGCGGCGGATCGCTTGGGTGCGGCTGTCTCGCCGGCGACGCAAGTGCGTTCGCCTGGTCGAAGAACTGGGTCTGCGGACCCAGCGCATCGAGCAGATGATTCGCACCCTGGAAGATTTCCACGCTCGCGTGCAAGAACTCCGGGCCAAGATTCACGCGCATCAGTTGACCAAAGGCCCCGCCGCCGAGCGAAAGCCCTGGCACACTGAGTTGCGAAGCATTCTGGTCGCCGCGCAGGAGACGCCGTCGAGCTTGAAGGCTCGCGTCAAGGTGCTGAAAGTCGTTTACACCGAATATCAGCAGGCCAAGCGCGAATTGTCCGAAGGGAACTTGCGACTCGTCGTTTCGATCGCCAAGAAGTATCGCAACCGCGGCTTGAGCTTCCTCGACCTGATTCAGGAAGGGAACGCCGGCCTGATGCGAGCGGTCGATAAATTCGAATATCGCCGCGGCTTCAAGTTCTGCACCTATGCCACCTGGTGGATTCGCCAGGCAATCACCCGGGCGGTCGCCGATCAAAGCCGGACGATTCGCATTCCGGTACACATGGTCGAAACGATGTCCCGCGTCCGCAATGTTTCCCGCCAACTGCTGCAGGAACTGGGCCGCGAACCGACGATCGAAGAAACAGCTCGCCGCGCCAAGACCACGGTGGACGAAGCCCGCCGCGTCCTCGCGATGAGCCGCTATCCGATCAGCCTCGACCGCCCCGTGGGCAATAGCGAAGACAGCCACTTCGGCGACCTGCTCCCCGATGGCACGGCAGAAAGCCCCGCCACCGGCGCCTCGCAAGAGATGCTCCGCAACCGCATCAACCGGGTCCTCAAAACCCTCAGTTACCGCGAACGCGAGATCATCAAACTCCGCTACGGCCTCGGCGACGGCTACAGCTACACGCTGGAAGAAGTCGGCCACATCTTCAAAGTAACCCGCGAACGCATCCGGCAGATTGAAGCGAAAGCAGTGCGAAAACTGCAGCAACCGAGCCGCAGTCAGGAGCTGGTTGGCTTCCTCGATTAGTCCTTGTCCTTTCCTACTCCCTCGCCCCGGTACCCCGCAGCATTATTCATCAGCTATCAGGAGGGCGGGTAGGTTGCGGGGGGCTGGTAAAACAACCGAGTTCGTGCCCATGCTGATCTTTTAGGCACTTAGGATCGGCGCATCAATAACTGCCGTACTCATTCCGGAACAGCGCGGTAGTTCCATTTAGGGAGCAGGGTGTCGAAGAGGAGCGT
>JAYTUF010000713.1:0-4386 GCA_043744755.1 Anatilimnocola sp. | reverse complement strand
CAGAAAGTAGAGAGTAGACTTTTTAAGCGATGCCCAAAGATTTTCTCAAAGGCGCCAGCGACGAATACGATGTGATCGTCATCGGCAGCGGATTGGCTGGCATGACGGCGGCCAACATTCTCGGCCGGGCTGGGCATCGCGTGCTGCTGGCGGAACAGCATTACAAACTCGGCGGCATGGCCACCTGGTTTAAGCGGCCGGGCGGGCATATTTTCGATGTTTCGCTGCATGGTTTTCCGTTCGGCATGATCAAAAGCTGCCGCAGGTATTGGACCGACGAGATTGCGGCGTCGATCGTGCCGCTGAAGAACATTCGCTTCGATAATCCGATGTTCTCGCTCACCACGAGTTACAACCGCGAGGATTTCACGAAGCTGCTCATCGAAAAGTTCGGCATCGAACCCGCGACCATCAAAGCCTTCTTCGATACCGCCCGCGGCATGAATTTTTATGATGATCAACGGCTCACGACAGGCGAACTGTTCGAGCGGTTCTTTCCGGGCCGGCAAGACGTTGTCCGCTTACTAATGGAACCCATTGTTTACGCCAATGGCAGTACGCTCGAAGATCCGGCAATTACCTACGGCATCGTCTTTTCCAATTTCATGTCGAAGGGCGTCTATACGTTTGAAGGAGGCACCGATCGTCTTATTCAGTTGATGCACGCCGACCTGCAGGCCAGCGGCGTGGACGTGCGGATCAATTGTGATGCTGAAAAAATCCATGTCGAGAACGGCCGCGTGACCGGCGTGACGATCAACGGCCGCCAGATTCGCTGCCGCGCGGTTGTCAGCAATGCCAATCTGAAATTCACGATCCTGAAGCTCACGGGAAGCGAGCACTTTGATCGAAAGTTCGTCGAAGATGCTCAGGCCGTGCGCTTGAACAACAGCAGCACGCAGGTTTACATCGGCCTCAAGCCGGATGAGCGCGTGGACGAAAACATGGGAGACCTGTTCTTCACCAGCACAGCGCGCGAGTTCCGCACCGATTTGCTCTTGAGCAAGGATGTGACCAGCCGCACGTACTCGTTCTATTATCCGCGCACGCGTCCGCAGGGGCGACCGCGCTGTCTGATCGTTTCCAGCACCAACGCCCATTTCGAAGACTGGGCAAAACTCTCCGACGCCGATTATGAAGCGAGCAAGCAGGAGTTGATCGAGGGCACGCTGAACCATCTCGATCAATACCTACCAGGCATCCGCGAGCGGCTCGATCATGTCGAAGCCTCAACGCCCAAAACTTTCCAGCACTACACACAGCACGTCGCGGGGGCCAGCTTTGGCACGAAGTTCGAAGGGCTGGGCGTCAGCCGAGCGCTGCCGGAGCAGGTTCGCGGACTGTATCACGCGGGGAGTGTGGGCATCATCATGTCGGGCTGGCTGGGCGCGATTAACTACGGCGTAATCGTGGCCAATGATGTTGACGCGCTGCTGTTGAAGGCACCGGCGCCGCCGACTGAAAACCCAACCGTTGGCTAGCGCCCAGCGGCTGGCGACCAACGGCCTCGTGCGGGTGGGGCCATCACTGACGGGCTAGGTAGCCGACCAGTGATCGCTCCACGGGGATAAACGTGGTCGCGAAGTCGAAGGACTCCATTGGTTCTGATTTCATCCTGTTTGGTGAAGAACGAAGCAGGTTTTTCACCACAAACCTCGCGGAAACACGGGAAAGGCGCTGCATCGCGGTGAAAAACGCAGGGTGTTTTTCAACTCGTCGGTTTTGGCGCCGTGTCGCGCGTGTATAATCGAAAGCGCCGACAAAAGTCCCCTTGGAACTCAGAACATGCTGCCAACTCTCGAACAATTGGGTATTGATCAATTGACGACCGATCAACGCATCGTGCTCGCTCAGGAGATTCTCGACAGCGTGATTGCCGAGCGCAATCCGCCGTCTTTGACCGCTGCTCAAGATCGGATTATCGAAGAGCGGCTGGCTAAGTATGACGCCAATCCCGCTGGAGCCGTGCAATGGGAAGAGATTGAAGCCGCAGCCCGTGCGCGATGCAAGTCATGACGCGAATTATCAAGTTTGATTCAGAGGCCCGCGCTGAATTCGACGACGCAGTTGACTGGTACGAAAGGCGCAGCGCCGGGCGCGGAACTATGTTCACTGACGCGGTCCTGTTGATTTTGGATCGCATTCGTCAACAACCAGACTTTTACCCAGTCGTGAAAAAAGACGTGCGCCAAGCGATCGTTGCCAAAAACCCCTCCTGCGTCTACTATCGGGAGGATGACCAGACAATCCTGGTCATCAGCATTTTTCATGCGTCGCGCAATCCAGAAATCTGGCACCGGCGCGGCTCGTAACGCTTCGCGAGCGCCCGCCAGCCCCGCGCGGTGTACCTTGCCATTCGCCGCCAGGACGCTTATCTCAGAAGACGAGGGAAGACGCGGGTGAGTACAACCGTGCCACCCCGCCGGAATTGGGAGGGCGAGGCTCCTGCCGAGCCGTGGGGCCTCCTGTGACAAAGTGCGTTGCCCTGTTTTGGCTGTACTGCGTGCGGGCTTCACTCGCGGGATAGGGTATAATCAAGCAGGCACTCTTAGGAGACCGACATGTCAGCCAATGTGAGGGAAGCCGTTTTGGACATCGCGCAGAAACTTCCCGACGATTGCTCGTGGGAAGATGTGATGTATCAGGTCTACGTCCGGCAGAAAATTCAGGCAGGCCTGGACGATGCCGAAAATGGCCGCGTCGTCTCCGACGAGGAAGTGTTCGCGGAATTCGGGCAATGAGCCGGATCGACTGGACGGAGAGTGTCAGATGGCCCACAGAGCCGCGCACGAAGTCCCGGTGTGAAACACCGGGCGCAGTAAGCGGATTGGGCAAATGGATCGGACATTCAGCGCTGAATCGACCACCACTGCGTCTACAATCGCGAGGATGACAAGCCATCCCTGACTGGCGCTAGTCGCGTGCGAAGTTCTACGCAACCAAGGGCCAGCATTTGGATCCTCTGCTCCCCAAGCTCACGACTTTGCCAGGCCAGCTTTCGCACACGCGCCGACAATGAACCACTGCTGCGATCAGCCGCCTCGCCTCGCGCGGTGTACATGAACTCTTCCCCGCCAGGACACTTATCTCATAAGACCCGGGAAGACACGGGTGAGTACACACCGTGCCACCCGCCGGGCTTGACTGCCCGGCTCGCCTCGTGCGCTGGATGCACGATGAAGTTTTCGGCACCAACTATTCGATGGGGGTCGAACCGGTATGATTACAACTATGATTACACCACTGAAATCGCGGCAACGCATCATCGACCACGGCGAGGTCTTCACACCGCCCGAGCTGGTCAACGACATGCTCAACCTCGTCGCCCACGAGTGCGAGCGCATCGACTCGCGCTTTCTGGAACCCGCCTGCGGCGACGGTAACTTCCTGGCCGAAGTCCTTCGTCGCAAGTTGCTCACCGTCGACAAGAAGAATGCCCGCCATCGCGAAAAGTGGGAGCGGGATGCGATCCTGGCTGTGTGCAGCTTGTACGGTATCGATCTGCTGCCGGACAACATCGCGGCTTGCCGTGATCGTTTGCTCGCCATCGTAGCCGAGGCGTACGACGCTTGTCACAAAACGACCTTGCCCGAGGCTGTCCAGCTCGCCTTCGTGTTTATCCTCGCCAAGAACATTGTGCAGGGCGACGCTCTGAGTTTTCGCACGGCCAATGATCAACCGATCGTCCTGAGCGAGTGGTCGCCGCTCAATGGAATGCTGCTGAAGCGTCGCGATTTTAGTTACGAGCATTTGCTTGAGGATAGCCGCGTTGCCAGCTTGCCCCTCTTTAGCGACATGGGGGAAAATGTCTTCCTTCCCACCGCCATCGGCGAGTTTCCCCCGTGCCACTATCTAAATGTGGCCGACGCGGAGGCTGCGCATGAACGGCCATAACCCCGACATTCTCACCTGCCTGGCCAATTTGAGTGCGGACGAAGTCTTCACTCCGCCCAAACTTGCCTGTGCCATGCTCGACATCCTGCCGCAGGATTTGTTCCGCCGGCCTGACACGACGTTTCTTGATCCGGTTTGCAAGTCCGGCGTCTTCCTGCGCGAAATCGCCCGCCGGCTCAACGCAGGCCTCAAAGACCAGATGCCCGAGGAGCAGGCCCGCATCAACCACATCCTCACCAAACAGGTTTTCGGGCTGGCGATCACTGAACTAACCGCGATGCTCAGCCGCCGCAGCGTCTATTGCTCGAAGAAGGCCGACGGCAAATACAGCATCGCCACGGCGTTCACCAAGCCAGAAGGTAACATTCGATTGCCCAAGACGGGACACACGTGGGGCGCAACGAATTGCAAGTTTTGCGGGGCACCGAAGGCGATCTTTGATCGTGACGAGTCACTTGAAGAGTACGCGTACCCGTTTATTCACGACATCGA